>JAAZNT010000011.1 GCA_012798145.1 Thermoanaerobaculaceae bacterium
CAAGCACAACGGGAGCATACACAATTTCAGGGCTTGCAAACGGGACATACACAGTAACGCCTTCAAAGAGCGGATATACATTCTCCCCGACAAGCATTTCTGTTACAATAAACGGCGCTAACCAGACTGGCAAGAACTTCACTGCAACTGCCTCAGGCGGCGGAGACATTGCGCTCTCTTCAGGCGTTGGGGCGAGTGGTTCAGTAGCGCAAGGTGCTTGGGTTTATTACACAATCTATGTTCCGAGCGGTGCGACCAATTTAACAGTAACATTAACAGGATTGAGCGCAGATGTTGACCTTTACGATATGGCTCCTTCAACTGCCGGCGGAACAGCGTCTCATCCGACAACTTCCACTTACACCGGGAGATCTTATAACAGCGGAACAACCAACGAATCAATTTCTCATTCGAGCCCGACTTACGGAACTTGGTCAATAGGTGTTTATGGTTATGCAGCCGGCTCTTACACAGTTACAGCGACAGTTACAACCGGCACCACAACATATTCAATTTCTGGAACTATCACTTTGAACGGCTCCGGACTTTCTGGCGTAACAGTCACAGCGGGTTCGGCGACAGCGACCACAAGCACAACGGGAGCATACACAATTTCAGGGCTTGTAAACGGAACATACAATGTTACTCCTTCAAAGAGCGGATACACATTCTCACCGACAAGCATATCTGTTACAATAAACGGCGCTAACCAGACCGGTAAGAACTTCACGGCAACTGCTTCAGGCGGCGGAACCACAACAAACATTCTCCAAAGCCCCGGATTTGAAACATCAACCGGCTGGACTTTTACATACAGTGGAACAAGCCACACTTGGAGAACTACTGTTGCATCACCAGTTGCTCCACATGGAGGATCTTATCAGGCGCAGTTGTGCGCTTATTCAACAACATACTACAATAGCCAGACGGACTATCTCAAACAGACTGTTACAATTCCTTCAACGGCGACTGCGGCAAAACTTAATTTCTGGTATTACATAAAAACTCAAGAGACGACAACTTCAACAGCATACGACAAGCTGACTGTTTACATCACCAATACTTCCGGAACCACCCTCGCAACTTTGACGACATTGAGCAATCTCAACAAAACGACCGCATGGACACAGAAGACAAATCTTGACCTTTCCGCCTACAAGGGACAGACGATAATTCTTGTTTTCAAAGGCACATCAGATTCTTCTTTGGGAACAGCGTTCTGCATTGACGATATTGAACTCAATGTGACACAATAAAGGAGGATGGACAAAAACAGGTTGTCTTAAATAATAAATCGGGGCTCCCTTCATAAAAAGGGAGCCTTTTTTTTGGGAGTGATTGAAATGAAAAAAATTCTTTCTGCGATTCTCTTGGCGATGTGGGCATTTGCATTTTTTTCTCAACCTTTAAAAAGAAATGAGCAAAATAATGGCATAAAGGAGATTATTGTTTCAAAAAATGTTGACAGCAAAAAGTTAGTTTTCAGGGATACAGATATTAATCGGGAAAAGCAGAACAATCCTCCTCCTTTTGACTTTAACTCGGTTGATAAATTAAAAAGTGAAATTGATTTGCTGTTAAAAAATTGTCAGCAAGTTGACGAAGAAGTAAAAGATGATCTTCTTAAAGAATTTTCCGAGTTTGAAGAGATGGCAAATTATTATAGGGGTTTAAGCGTTGTGTCTGCAGAAGAAACTATGAAACTTATCTCCAAAAGGTATAGTGTTCAAAATCTTCTTGGACTCGCATCAAAAGGGCAGAAAAAATTATCTTCACTGAAATATTTTCAAAAAAACGAAAAATTTACATATTTGAAAAATTTTAGAACAGAGGGTGATTCAAAGGTCAATACCGGTTGGATTCTGGATCAGCATATTTATGACACCACTGCAGAGAAATATTTTCCTTCAATTCCTTCTGACATTAGATCAAACGATGAAGGGGCTTCAGATACAGAAGTTGATAAGGACGGCTGGGTCTGGCATGTCCATTCTTTTTATTTTTCAGATACGGTTGAAGGAGACCATCCTTCCCCAAGTTACTCGCTTGGAGTATATGTTTCTCCCGATGGCGGGGCGACATGGCTACTTTATGAAGTTCTTTATGATCCTTCAAGCATAGATATAATCAATCCAAGAATAGCCATAGATAACCTTCCAAGTGAAAACAGAATTTTCATTGCTTATGAATATGCATATTCCCAAACAGACCACGATATTTATGTTTATTCAGAGAATCTTTTAAGCTCAACCCCCAATCCTCAAGACGCCGCTATTGCAACATCCGCGCTATTGGAAAGAAACCCTGATATTGCTTCAGATTATCATCAGGGGCAGACATCATACAGAGTAGTCGCTTATGAAGCGGAGGCGTCTTTAGGAAGTTACAATATAGATATTTATGCAAGACAATCAACAGGAGCAGGAGCAACAGCAGACTGGAGCGTAGCGGTTGCAGTTGCGGCAGATTTAAATGCAGAAACAAATCCATCTCTGTCAAACGGGGCTTCGGGAAGCACAACATTTACTCAATATATGCATCTTGCCTATAACTATGATATTTTGACTCCCAGCCAAATGTTGCTAAACAATGGCTTTGAATCCGGAAACAATGGAGATTGGACGGTGCAAAATTCGGACGATATAGACTGCACAAGCGGGTATCAAAGAACAGGAAGCTGTCTTGCTTGGTTTGGCGGATATAATAATTATACTGGGTATATTTATCAAGATATTTATATTCCAACGGGGGCATTGTCGGCAAGTTTATCCTACTACCTTAGAATTCAATCTGACGAGGGAACTACAACTGCTTATGATTTCTTTTATGCTGAAATAAGAGACACATCCAATGTTCTTTTGACTACTCTTAAAAGTTACAGCAATAAAGATAAAACTACATACGCATCTTACCAACTGCAAACTTTCGATATTCTTTCTTATGCGGGACAGACAATAAGAATCTATTTTAGGGGAACTACTGATGGAACCTTGATAACAAATTTTTTCTTAGACGACACAGCATTAAATGTGACTTTGCCGGAACCGAGCGGCTATGAAGTAAGATATGCCAGAGCACAGCATCCGGGAGCGACTCCTTATCCTGATGGATTCCAATCTTTTTCTAAGATAGTTGTTTTAAGCAATGTAGGCGCTGATTTCAAATATGGACCTCCGTCTGTTATTGCAACTCACGGAGGCGGGTCATCAACCTGGACTCAGGGAAGAGTATCTGTTGCCGCACATCAGCATTTTCCTAAAGATTCGCCATATTTAGGGGATTTAGAGAGAAATCAAATCTGCTTTGCTTGGAATATGTGCAACGGCGGAACGACCTGCGGAAATATGACTTGCGGTAGCGAAACAATTACAAAAAATTGGCAGGAGGCATGGTTTTACGATGGAAGGGGAGACGAGCAATTTCCTTCATTAATACAGGATGGCGTTGGTGTTTTAACAAGCGGGCTTGCGCTTCATCCCTATATTTATATGGCTTATTTTCATAGAGCGGCAGATGAACCCACAGGACTTGGAGAAATCCAGCTCATTCTTGCTGACCCTTCTGATGAAACCTGCGACGGCTTTATTTACGGATATTGGTATTACTTTACCAATTCTTATACCGCAACTGACCCGGACAATTTGGTTGATCCCAAAGAAAGAACAATAAACGCTTTTAACTATTGGGACAGCTTTCCGGGAATAACATTTAATAAATATAAATCTCATCTTGGAGGCGGAAACAACGACGATGTCTTTTGCACTACTATAGGCGACAATTACACTTTCAGAACTTTTTCAAGGGGAGAATATCTTGATTTGAATATCAGCACTAACGGAGAAAATTACTCCACGCCGCACACTTTCGCTTGGCCTGCCGGCTATATAATGTCTGTTACGGCGATAACTCCGCAGGAACAATCTCCTTACACATATATTTTTTCCAACTGGTCAAATGACCAAACGGATCCTCTTTTGAATGTTACAACAGATTTTTGCGACCCCGTTAATCCTTGTCCAACAGTTGAATATATCGCCACTTATTTTAGTTCTCCTCTTATTCTATCTATTCAAGATCCTGACAACTGTGCTCAAAGCGGAATACAGATAGATTACGAAAATGGTTATGGAGCAGCCGCCCATGACCTATATCAAGACGGGTTGCTCGTTGTGACTAACTTCCCTTCAGGGGCAATTTATAATCCCAATGACTCAAAGGCACACAGTTATTTTATCAGAGCAAACTTTGGAACTTTTTATATTGACTCTCAACCTTATGTCGCAGAAGATTTCGGAGGTCCGGAAGAAATTGTCTCTGAAAATTGGTCTTCAGACAAAATAAATTACAGTTGGACAGGCATCGGGTCTGACAATTACCGTGTTTTAAGAGGGATTCAGGCAGACCTTGCGAATTTAGCCAACAGCAACAATGACGGCTGTTTAAGGTATGCAGGGCCCAACACTGTGCTGGATGTTTCTGGAGATGACCCCCAAAGTGTGGCAGGAAAATTTTATTGGTATTTGATTCAGGGATACAACGGTCCTGATCCAAACAGCTGCGTTGGAAGTGCTGGCTTGGGGGCAAACGGGCTTGAAAGAAATGTGACTTGGGATGGAATAACTTACTGCAATTGAAATAGTTTTTGCATAGCAAGTTCTTTTAATTTATTCAAAAAGTCAACGAAGGGAAAGTGTGTCCTTTGAAAAATAGTTTTCTATTTCTCGGCTTCTAATTTCTTAAGATATGATAAAATTAGATTTGAATGTTATGGATAGTGAGATGGATAGAGAGAAAAAAGAAAAAATAAAGAAGTTGAAACTTCTTGCCTTTGATGTTGATGGAGTACTTACCGACGGAAATGTTTATTTGGACTCAAAAGGAAATGAGATAAAGCAGTTCAACACTAAAGACGGCTTGGGAATTGAACTTGCAATAAAAAAGGGGATTGAAATAGCGCTGATCTCGGGCAGGAAATCAAAAGCGGTGAAAATAAGGGCAAAAGAACTGGGAATAAAATATTGTTTTCAGGGTGTCAAAGACAAGAAAAAAATTCTTAACAATTTGCAAAAAAAAATTAAGGTAAAAAAAGAAGAAACATCTTTTATGGGAGATGACATTCCCGACCTTAAAGTGAAAGAGGAAGTTGCGATGTTTGTCTGTCCTACAGACGCTGTAAAAGAGGTTAAGGAGAGCGCAGACATAATTGTGAAACGAAAAGGCGGAAAAGGGGTGGTCAGAGAGTGGATTGATATTGTGTTATCATTAAATAAAGGAGTTTAGGAGGCGCAATGCAAAGCGTTCTTGGAATTGTAAAATGGACAATACTTGTAATTACTCTTCTCTTTTGGCTTCTTGTGAGTCTTGCGAACAGAGGAATGAAAATGCCTTTCAAATTAATTCCCGGAACTTTGGAGTGGGAATCGTTTCCTGTTTCATCTCTGATTCTTCTTTCTGTCGCATTTGCATACATTGTTTTTTTTGCAGTAGGAATTATTGAAAGTTTTGAAAACATAATTGAAAAGAGAAGTTTGAAAAAACATATATCTGACCTTGAAATTGAATTGAAGGAATTGAGAAACGAGCCGATAAGAAGGGGCTCAACAACAGATAGAATTGCAGAAGAGGAACAAAGGAAATAATGGAAGAATTTTCAAGAATAATCAAAGAAAATATTTTTTTGTTTCTGTTTCTTTTTTTTGCGGGCGGAATTTTGGTAGGAATTCTTGGAGTAAGAAGAAACAAGCAAACACGAAAAAGCGTGGTTTTGCAGAAGCCGTCCGATTACATTCTCGGTATGTATTCTCTTTTTATAGGGGAAATTGAAACAGCGGTAAAGAAACTCTCTGCAGTTGTAGAAAAGCTTCCCGACGCTGTTGAAGTCTATTTAGCCCTCGGCAATATTTACAGGAACAGGGGACAACTTGAAAAAGCGATCAAGATCCACAAAGACCTTTTAAAAAGGTCGGGATTAACTCAGGATGAGAGGATTCTTGCTCTTGATGCTCTTGGAACAGATTACAGGGTTGCAGGGCTTCTTGACCGCGCTCTTCAAACATTTAAAGACGCCCTTGCGTTCAATCCAAAAGATACATACGCCCTTTCTCAACTTGTCAAACTCAGCGAAGACAGAAATGAATGGGACAAAGCGTATGAATATGCCAAAGAACTTTTCAAGAAAAGCAAACTTGTTGATTCAAAAACCCTTTCTTACCAACTTGTGAAGAAAGGGGAAACTCTTGAGAAGGAAGGCAAAAGGTTCAAAGCGTACATCTCCTATAAAAAAGCGATTAAGATCCTTCCGGAAAACACTATTGGCTATCTCAATTTGATAAGACTTTACCTGAAAGAGAAAAACATTGAAAAAGCAAGAGAGACATTTGAAAAGTTGATTGAAAAATATCCCCAAAAATTTCACTATGTCTCCGATTTAATAAAAGAATTGTACCCTTCAGAATATGAGGAAAAGTTAAAGGAAATCGCTCTTTCACGACACTACAAAAGAGCGCTTTTCACTTACCTTGACGAGGTGGAAAAAAGCGGAAAGGGCGAAGAGATTAAAATCGCCCTTGAAACTCTTGTCAAGTTTTACCCTCGTTCAAGAACTTTGCACAAAAAAATTTTTAAACTAATAAGCGAAGGGAAGCTTGACGAAGAATTTATCAAGAAGATAAGCATCGCTCTTTCAAGTTCAAAAGAAACTCTGGATCCCTTTGTCTGTATCCACTGCGGATACAAAACGCAGGATATTCTTTTAAGATGTCCAAACTGCAAAGAGTGGAATTCCTTTGCAGATACCGAAAATTAGTGAGGAAGAGATGAAAGAATACGAATTAGAAGAAATAATAAGACTCGCTCTTTTGGAAGACGCTCCATACGGAGATATAACC
>JAAZNT010000199.1 GCA_012798145.1 Thermoanaerobaculaceae bacterium
TCTTTTTTTTCAATTTTTCTTTCAGATAATATGATTTGAAGTTCGTCTCCCTCTGAAACGCTTTTCGAAAGTTTAAGGCATCTTTTGCCATTGATGTAGACAGCGCCTTCTTCAATCATTTTCCTGCACAGCCTTCTTGAGAAGTTGCTGAAAAGGGTGGAGAGCGCTTTGTCTATTCTTTCTCCATCAAGGGCTTTATCAACTTTTGCTTCAAACTTCTTCTCTTCCGCCACGACTATATTAAACCTTTTTTGACCCCTCTTTGTCTATATCACCTTGAAAGGAGGTATTTTGAAATGAAACGAAAGGTATTTTTAGTAATTGTGGCTTCATTGTTAGTTTTTTCGCTGGTTTATGTTTTCGCTCAAGGTCCGATGATGAACAAAGAAAATTGTCACAAGGGCAAAGGAATGCAGATGAGAGAATTTATTGAAGACCTTGATTTGACTCCAGAGCAGGAATCAAAACTTGTAGACATCAAATTTGCCCATCAACAGGAAATTCTTCCGCTGCAAAGAGATTTAGAAAAAAAGAGACTTGAATTTAAGGCGGAACTTGAAAAAGAGAATCCCAACCAGCAGGTTTTAGACAAAATTTCAGATGAAATGTCAGCCCTTATGGGAAAAATTAAAAAATCAAAACTTCACTTTCTTCTCTCAATGAAATCTGTTCTTACACCTGAGCAGTGGAAAAAAGCAAAAGAACATTTTATGGAAAGAGAAGGAGGAGGTTTGGGTCATAATAACAGAAACGAAATGAGAAAAGGATGTAAAATGATGCCTCAGGGCGCTCCTATGGCGCCTCCGCCTCCCCCGCCCCAAGAATAAAAATTTCCTTCCTTAGCCCTCCCTCTTTTTAAAGCCCGCTTCTGCGGGCTTTTTTTTAATCCTTAATTTGACACACAGCGGGCTAAAAATGTATTATAATTCCCTCTGTGTGAGGAGTTGATTTTGACAGTCGCTAATCTTATTACTCTTTTAAGAGTTGTTTTAATCCCCTTTTTTCTGGTAGCGCTTCTATATCAAGATTATAAAATTGCATTTTTTATTTTTCTTTGCGCTGGAATCAGCGACGCGCTTGACGGATTTATAGCAAGGTTCTTCAAACAGAAAACTCAATTGGGCGCTATAATGGATCCTATCGCAGATAAATTGATGCTTGCGACAGCGTTTATAAGTCTTGCGGTTCCGCAAAAGGGTGAGGCGTATATTATTCCAATCTGGGTCGCTGTTCTCGTTTTGAGCAGGGATGTAGTGATAATTATTTTTGTAATTATTCAATTTCTATTTTTTGATGCCGAAATCAAACATTTTATGCCTTCAATTTGGGGAAAGATTACAACTACACTTCAAATCTCTTATGCAGTTGGAGTCCTTTTCTTTAACGCCTTTTCACTTCCGATTGAAGTAATAAACTATCTGATGTGGCTTGTTGTGGCTTTCACTTTGATTTCAGGGTTTCACTATCTCTGGAGAGCAAGAAAAATTGAAGTTCAATAATTTGTTTTTTTCTTTTTTTATGCTTTTTTTGATTTTCTCCTGCGCCAACAAAAAAGAGCAAGAAAAAATTGAACCTAAAGTGATTCTGCCCGATGGTTTTGCAATCGATGTTAAACTTGCAGTTTCTGAAAATGAGAAAGCGCTTGGATTGATGTATGTTTCTGAACTTCCCGACAACAAAGGTATGTTTTTTATAAACGATTATGATCAGGAGACTCCTTTTTGGATGAAGAATTGTCTGATTAATCTTGACATAATTTTTTTGGATGATAAGTTGACCGTTGTTGACATTGCAAGAAATGTTCCTCCGTGTGAAAGCGAACCTTGCCCATACTACTTTTCTTCAAAGCCATACAGGTATGTTCTTGAAGTAAGAGGAGATCTTTCAAAAGAGCATAATCTTAATCCTCAAGATAAAATTGTCACAATTGGTTTCTTGACCGACAGGTGAAAATATTTTTGTTGCTGTTAAATAAAATTTATGGTATCTTTTCTATCTTAATTAATTTGATTGGGGGTTTTGCTGATGGATAAGACTGATTTAACTTTGGTTTATGTTTCCCCAGAAGTGACGAAAGGAATGGATCTTATAGAAAGGGGAGAACTATCTCGCGCTTATAATTTTTTCCAAAACTATGCAGAACAGGAGCCAAATAATCCTATCCCTAAATCATTTTTGGGTTATCTCACTGCCGTTTTTCAAAAAAAGACTTTTCAGGGGCTTGAATTGTGCCTTGAAGCGGTAAAGATGGAAAAAGAGGAGCCGCTCCTTTACCTTAATCTTGCAAGGGTATATGTTTTAATGAACGACAGGTATCACGCATTTCAAGCAATACAAACAGGGCTTAAATATCGCCACTCCCCTTTCAGAAGCGATTTGATGAATTTTTACAGACATATAGGAATAAGGAAAAAACCTCCTATTTCATTTCTTCACAGAGACAATCCCTTGAATGTTGTTATAGGGAAAATGTTAAGAAAGAAAAGATAATTCAAGTTTTTATTTTCAAAAGAGCCATAAATCCAATTATAGTGAACAACAGACTTGGCGCAAGAGCAGCCCAGAATGGGTCTATCCATCCCATCTGTCCTACCGATTTCATAAGCGCTGATGAAACTATGAATACAAGAGAAAGACAGAGGGCGATCGAAATTCCATAAAGCGACCCTTTCCTTCCGCTCTGAAAAGCAAAAGGAAGCCCAAGGATCACAAGGACAAAACATCCAAAAGCATCAGAAATTTTTTTGTATAATTCAACTTGCAGGCGCGTCGTCTTAATCCCCTTTTTTGTGAGATTGTCAATAAGTTTTTTCATTTTTTTCATTGAAAGCGTTTGCGAATCAAGGTATTCCGGAAGAACAAGGAAATCTTTTGTGTGAGGAAGAGAAACTTCGCCCTTCTCTTGAAATTGGAAATTATCATCTGAATTGACCTTCCACCACCATCCCTCTTTAAATTTAATAATATTTTTTTCAACAAAAGTTGCTTTTTTTGCGCGAAATCTTTTCTCAAGGAACAAATTCTCGTCAAGGTAATAAACGGAAAGTCCTTGAAACATTTTTTCTCTGCGGTCATAGTAATTGTAATGGTAGAGAATTCTATTATCAAAACTGTAGAGCCAGACATCTTGATCGCTTGTCACATTCCTTGAATAATAATTTTTGAGTTTATCCTTGATGCGGATCGCTTTTTGATTTGTTTGCGGAATAACACTTTCTTGAAGAACAAAAATTGCGAGCGAAATAAAAAGAGAAATGAAAATGAAAGTCATACTAATTCTGAAAAGTGAAATTCCCGACGCTTTTATTGCTGTAAGTTCGCTTCTTCTTTCAAGAACAGCCGCCGTTATCAAAACACTTATCAGAAGGGCGAAAGAACCCAATAATGGTATCAACCCGATTGACCTGAAAACTGAATATTTCAAAAACATTACAATTTTTTTCCCGCTTGAAAGATATCCAACGAATCCCCTCATTTCTACCACAAAATTCAGAACCAAAAGGGCAAAGAGGGTAAGAACAAAAAAGCGAATGTTGTATTTGGCGATGTAAATATCAAGAGTCTTTCTTAATGAAAAAGCAA
>JAAZNT010000200.1 GCA_012798145.1 Thermoanaerobaculaceae bacterium
CTATAAAAAAGCGGCTTTGCGTCTTTGAAAAAGAAAAATGTCAAACTTTTTGAAGTGATGCTCATAATAAGAACAACATCGTTGGTTTCAAGAAACCCTTTTTGCGCAAGGATTTCTGAAATTGCAAGTGTGGGAGATGTTATGAATCCTATGTGGCACTGTTTTTCTCTAAAAGTTTTTTCAAAAAACGAAAGAGTTTCTTCTGAAGCCGCAGTAAGCCAAATCTTAGCGAAATCGCCTTCTTTTTCAAGAATCTTGTGTCTAACCCTGAGGTTGTTGACGGGGTGCGCCAAGTTTCTTCTTGCCTGCCATAGAAGAATTTTTTTTATTTCTTCTCTGTCCTTGGGGAAATTTTCTATTTCAACCGTCTGCATTCTGAACATTGTGTCGGGGAGAACCAAAGAAGCCCTTTCTGGATTTCCCAGCGAGAGGAGAATTCTTTCTGCAAGCGGAAGAACTTCTTCTCCAAAAATCATTTCTTCAGTTGAAGGAAGCGGGAAGTATTCGTTTACTTTTGAAACAATGTTTAAATTCTTTCCGTCAAATTTCCCTCTAATCCCATAGACATAATTATCTTCAAACATAAAAGAAGTGTCAGGGAGGGAAGGGGGAAACATCTCCCAAATTCTGTTCATTTCATCGCCTCATCAGAGAATGTTACTTTGTTAATCTCTTTTAATGTGGTTGCGCCTTTAAGGAATGTTTTAACGGCAGATTCTCTAAGAGTAACCATTCCTTCTTCTCTTGCCGCTTTTTTAATTTCTGAACTTGGTTTTCTTGAAATAATCAATTCTCTTATCCTGTCTGAAAGTTCAAGGACTTCTGAAATAGCCATTCTTCCCCTGAATCCTGTTCCGTTGCACTCAATACATCCCTTCCCTTCATAAAGCTCTTTTCCTTTAGCCATTTCTGGAGGAATGTTTGATTCAAGAAGAACTTCGTCGCTGTAAGAGACGGGAATTTTGCAGGCAGGACAAATTTTTCTAACAAGTCTTTGAGCCATAACGCAGTTGAGCGCGGAAACAAAATTATACGGCTCAACCTTCATATTCAAAAATCTTCCCAAAACATCAACAACATTGTTTGCGTGAACAGTTGTGAAAACAAGGTGCCCCGTTAGGGCAGATTGAATAGCGATGTTGGCTGTTTCTTCGTCTCTTATTTCTCCAACCATTATTTTGTCGGGGTCGTGTCTCAAAATTGATCTCAAGCCCCTTGCAAAAGTCAACCCCTTCTTCTCATTTACAGGAATTTGTGTGACTCCCCTCAACTGGTATTCAACGGGGTCTTCGATTGTTATCATTTTGAATTCTGGCGATTGAATTTCGCTAAGAATTGCGTAGAGAGTGGTAGTTTTTCCAGAACCGGTAGGTCCAGTCACAAGAAGCATACCATAAGGTTCGTTTGCGTGCCTCCTCAGTTTTTTCATCACCTCTTTTTCAAAGCCAAGGACATCAAGATTGAGGTTTTTGAATTCTTCTGATGTTGATTCTTTGTCAAGAATTCTTATAACGCAATCTTCGCCGTGTATCGTAGGTATTATGCTGACTCTGAAGTCAACTGTTTTTCCTCTTATTTTGAGTTTGAATCTTCCGTCCTGAGGAATTCTTTTTTCAGCAATGTCAAGTTCCGCCATTACCTTGATTCTGGATATGATTGTTGAGTGAAACCTTTTGTCAATGGGCTCAAGAGCGGGATAGAGAACTCCGTCAACCCTGTATTTAATTTGAACTTCAATATCGCCTGTTTCTATGTGAATATCGCTCGCCCTTTTCTGCAAAGCGTTATAGACCGTGAAATCAACAAGTTTTACAATCGGGCTTGTATCTGAAGAGAGTTTTTCCAGCGAAACAACTTCCTCTCCCTCTTCTGTGTCTTCTCTGACAATTTGAAGTTTCAGGTCTTCCGAAACCTCGTCAAGAACTTTTTGGTCTGCCTCAGTTTTTTTCAGGACATCTTGAATCTGGCTCTTTAGTCCGACCAAAACATTAAGCGGCTTTTTGACATACGCTTCGATGTCGTCAAGCATTTTAACATTTGTGGGGTCTGCTGTGACGATAGTTATTCTTTCACCATCGTCGGAAACCGGAATAAATGAATACCTTGACAAAAGCTCTGATGGAATTGTTGAAAGAAGTTCCGTCTGAATGCTCAACTCCTTCAAGTCAACAAAAGGAAGCCGGAGTATCTCGGCAAGTCTTTTTGCATTCTTTTCTTCGCTTAGAAGGTCTGTTTCGTTTGAAGGAAGATTTATTAAAGTTTCTCCGCCGTCTTTAAACGCCATTTTTGCTCCTATCCGCTTACAAGGTTATACATGCTGAATAGCGGCATATAAACCGACAAAACAATGACTGCTATTATAAAAGCCATAAAAACAAGAATTAACGGCTCAAGGAGAGCCATAAAGCGCTCCACAGAAGTTGAAAGCTCCTGATCGTAAAAAGAACTTACTTGTTCAAGCATATCAGAAAGCGCTCCTGTGGATTCGCCAACCTGAACCATTTCAACGGTCAAAGGCGTCATAATTCCGCTTTTTTCCATAGAAGACCAAAGACTTTCTCCTTCCAAAACTTTGTTCTTGATTTTTTTCAATTCAACCTTGAAAACCTCGTTGCTCATTGCGTCTGACACAATTTCAAGCGCTTGGACAAGAGGAATTCCTCCTGAAACAAGAGTTCCCAATGTTCTTGAAGATTGGGCAATATTGTATCTCTGGATATTTGTTCCGAAAACAGGGATCTTCATCCTCCAC
>JAAZNT010000201.1 GCA_012798145.1 Thermoanaerobaculaceae bacterium
AACCTCACCCCTGCCCCTCTCCTGAGAGGCGAGGGGGGTTTTAGTCGCTTAAGCCTTTTAGAAGTGGCTTTGAGGGGTGGTGGCGGTCAAACCCTAAGTGGTCGTATGCTTTTTTTGTGGCTCTTCTTCCCTGCCTTGTTCGTTCAAGAAAACCAATCTGGAGAAGGTATGGCTCATAAACTTCTTCAAGTGTGTCGGGCTCTTCGCCCACAGTGGCGGCAAGAGTTCCAAGCCCCACTGGTCCGCCTCCATATTTTTCAATAATTGACGAGAGAAGTTTCCTGTCAAGGTCGTCAAGCCCGTATTTGTCAACTTCAAGCCGTTCAAGCCCTTCTCTTGCTTCTTTCAATGTTATCGTTCCATGTCCAAGCATCTGGGCGTAGTCTCTAAGTCTTCTTAAAAGTCTGTTTGCGATCCTCGGGGTTCCCCTTGACCTTCTTGCAATTTCTTCTGCCGCTTCGTCTTCGACAGGGACAAGAAGCAGTTTCGCCGACCTTTTTACAATCTCTTTCAAGTCTTCAACGGGGTAGAAGTCAACATGAAGGGTCATTCCAAATCTGTTTCTCAGCGGACCGCTCAAAAGCCCGACTCTTGTCGTCGCTCCGACAAGGGTGAATCTTTTGAGGGGAATGTTTATCTCTCTTGCTCCGGGACCCTGCCCCACCATAATGTCAAGTTTATAATCTTCCATTGCGGGATAGAGAACCTCTTCGACGGTTGCGCTTAATCTGTGTATTTCGTCAATGAAAAGGACATCGCCTGTTTCAAGACTTGTCAGCAGAGCGGCGAGGTCGCCCGCCTTTTCTATCAAAGGTCCCGCTGTAACCCTTATTTTTACTTCCATTTCGTTTGCGATTATGTGCGCAAGGGTTGTTTTTCCAAGTCCGGGTGAGCCGTAAATCAAGACATGGTCAAGGGCTTCTTTTCTCTTTTTTGCGGCGCCGATAAAAAGTTTAAGGTTTTCTGTTAATTTTTTCTGCCCTATGTATTCTGAAAAAGTTTTGGGCCTTAAAGCGGTTTCCCACTGCCTTTCAGAATAATCACCCGAACCTTGAAGAAGTTTTTTATCTTCCATAAAGAAATTCTTTTCTACAAAAGTCTCACAAGTCTGTCGTTTGTCCTTCTGAGTTTTAGAGAAAGGTCGTAAACGAGGTTTTCAAGGAGTTTTATTTTAAGTTTTTCTGAATATTGTAGAATTTTATCAAAACTCTCTTTTGTGAATTCAAGGAGTTCTCCTTCAAGGAGAGCAGAGACCGAAGCGGAACGGGGGTGTTTGTCAAGGAGTGCGAGTTCGCCAAAACTGTCTCCCATATTGAATACCGCAAGTTGCTGGTCAACGCCGTCCCTTGTGACAAATGCTTTGAACTGGCCGCTTTTTACGACAAAAAGAGAATCACCCATCTCTCCTTCTGCTATGACAAGTTCTCCCTCGCTGTAAGATCTGTGCCCGACAAGTTTGCTGAGTTGAATTAATTCAAGAGAATCAAAATTGTGAAAAAGAACCATCTGTTTTAAAATTTCAATCTTTTCCATTCTCACTCCTCAGTCAAGAGAAAATGATACCCCAAAATCCCTTTTTTTTCATCTTTCCTTCAGGAAAAGCGCTTTTGGCTCCTGTAAACGAAAAATCTTTAAGTTCAACAAGACTTCTGATTGTTTTTTTAATCTCGCCGTTTTTTCCCATTTTTTTTATGACATATTCTTCTCTGACAAGACAGAATGGTATTTCAGCAGACATTTCCTTTACGCCTGTCAACTTCTGTTTTTCTCCGTCGTCTTCGGTAAAAGTTATATCTGAATTGTAAACTACAACTTCTCTTTTGATTTTGTCTTTGAATTCAACAATTTTTCTTTCTTTTTCATTTTCAGTTTTTTCGTATTTGAAATCCTTTGAATCGTCTCTGAGCATCTGGAGAACAGACTCTTCAACTTCATAGGGTTCTTTGCCCTCCTGCGCAAACATAACCTTTTTTGCTCTCAAAATAAAATTCTTTTTTTCTTGCTCGTTGGCTTCTTTTTTTAGCATTATTCCAAGAGTGCCGATTTTCATAGTTAGCGTTTTGAAAGCGAATGGATATATCTCGACAAGGAGACATTCTGCGCCGTTAATCATTTCTTTTCTGGTGACGGAAACAGTCCACTCACCTTCTTTTGTTTTTCCGTCTTCTTTAGTGTTTTTGTATTTGTATTTTGCGTAGGCGCCGACATCGGGCAGATTTTGGAAAATGAGGTCAAAATCCTGACAGTATGCAAAAATCGGCAGTAAGAAAAAAAGAGAAATAAGCAAAATTTTTTTCATTTGGTTATCCCCAAAAAAGTTTTCTTTTCAAAAGGTGCGAAGCGATTAAATTTTCTTCAGCGACCTTTTTGTCTTCTTCTATTTGCTTAATCAATTCGCTCACATTTGAAAATTTCTTTTCATCTCTTATCTTTTTTATAAAAAGACATCTGATTTCTTTTCCGTATAAGTCAATCTGCCTGCCTAAAATGTGTATTTCAAGGATTTCTTCGCTTATGTCTGAAAAAGTGGGTCTTACGCCAATATTTGAAACGCTTGGAAGGAGTTGTTCCTCTTCAATATCAACAAGCGTAGAATATACGCCTCTTTGAGGGACAATCTTTTTGCCAAGTTTTATGTTTGCTGTGGCAAAACCAAGTTCCCTTCCTCTTTTTGCGCCTTGCTCAACTACCCCCCTTATCTCAAATGGCCTTCCCAAAAGAAAGTGCGCTTTTTCAACGCTTCCCTCTAAAATATATTTCCTTATCAATGTCGATGAAACTTCTTCACCTGATATTTCAAGTTTGCTTATTCCTTCTGCAAAAAAGTTTTTTTCTTTTGAGAATTTCTTTATAAGTTCTAAATTTCCTTCTCTTCTTAACCCAAACCTGAAATCTTCACCCACATAAATCTCTTTGGGTTTTATAAAAAACCAAACTTTCTCTAAGAAATCTTCCGCTTTTATTTGAGAAAATTTTTCATCAAATGGAACCTCTATGTAAAAATCAAGCCCCCAATGGCTCAAAATGTCAATTTTTTCTTCTCTTGTCAAAAGAAGAGGCGGAGAAGATTCGGGGTGGAGAAAAAACCTCGGGTGAGGTTCAAAAGTGATTATGGCGGATTTTCCCCCTAACTCTCTCGCTCTTGCTATAACTTTTCTTATTATCTTTTTGTGCCCTCTATGAAGCCCGTCGTAGTTTCCGATTGTAAGAACAACCGCATCTTCTTTTATTTTTAGAGCTTCGAGAGAATTTACAA
>JAAZNT010000202.1 GCA_012798145.1 Thermoanaerobaculaceae bacterium
CCGCCAATATTCTAAGAAGGGGTTTCACCCCCTCTTAGCGTTCCGCTTCGCTTCACTGAATACCCCCAAAATTGTTGCGTTTCGCGCGGAGTGAATCCGGCGCTCAACGCGTTAACACCCTAAGAAGGAGTGCTCTGCCCTCCTCCTTTGGCGTTTCATTCGCTTCGCTCATTATACTGATTCTCCTCCCGCAAGGTTGCGTTTCGCGCGGAGTGAATCCGACGCTCAACGCGTTCTGCGCTTCGCTTCCCAAAGAAGGTGAAAAGAACATCTGCCATTGTTGGCGAAGTGTTGCCTTTGATACAATTTTAAGAAAGCATTTTACCTTTAAGTTATTTAACAATCAAAAAATGGAATTTAGGCGAGAAAAAATTGTAATATTATAGTAGGAGGGTTCGATGGTAAGGATTATGTTTTTATGCACAGGAAACACTTGCAGGTCGCAGATGGCTGAGGGTTTTGGCAGATATTACGGCAAAGATTCTTTTGAAGTGCATAGCGCCGGTGTTAAAGCGGAAGGTTTTGTAAACCCTCTTGCAATAAAAGTTATGCAGGAAATTGGGATTGATATAAGTGGACAGCGCTCTAAGGTTATCGATGTGGCTTTGCTCAATAAAATGGATTACATTGTTACCCTTTGCGGCGACGCTGAAGAAACCTGCCCCGTAACCCCTACACATATAAAAAGAATTCATATTCCAATTGAAGATCCATCAAAGGTAAAGGGCAGTGATGATGAAATATTGTTGGCTTTTAGAACAGCGAGGAACAAAATAAAAGAAGAAATTCAAAAGCTTTTAAAAGAAATTGTTTCTTCACAAAATGTATGACTTTTTGTCTTCGTAGATTAAACTTTTAATTTTTGATATAACTTTTCGAGTTTTGTCCTATAAGCGCTTTTTATGTATTCTTCATCATCGCCAAGCGGTTTAACGGGGATTAAATCAATCACTGCTGAAGCAGGAAGGTTTGAGTCAAACATTGTCATCACAGTGCCAACTACCATTTCTTTGATCCCTTCTTTAACCTCCTGCTCATTTAGGCCAAATGATTTTCCAAGGTCATTAAGTTCGTAAAGTTGAAACCAAAGGTAAGTTGGTCCCATTGCGGTTAAAATTGCATAGGCTTCAAGTTTTTCCTCTGCAACTTCTGGACATTTTCCTAAAAGGCCCACTATATCCTTGATAATGTTTTTTTCTGAGATACTCAGCGCATTGGAATAACATATTGGATTGTAACCGCAATTGATAATTGAGGGAGCGTTTGGTATCATTCTTGCAATTTTCTGAAATCCTCCTAAACTCTCTGATAATTTTGATATGGTGAATTTAGGTGCAAGGGAGATAAGTAGGGTGTTATCATTTAGGCAAGATTTAATGTCATCAACGACACTGTTGATCGCCTGCGGATGGACGGCAAGAAACACTATATCCATTAATGCGGCTTGTTTGTTGTCGTTTGTGGTGACACTTATTTCTGGGTAGAGCTCTTTCAATTTATTTAAATTTTCAACATTTGAGTCGCTGACGACAATCTGTCCAAAATTTGGAGTAAATCCTCCAGATCTCTTCAGCCCGCCTAAAAAAATATTTGTTATTCTCCCGCCTCCAATAAAACCTAATCTTTTGTTTAACATTTTTTCTACCTCTTTGTCTAATTATATCTTTTTTATATGGAAACTTTCAATAATAATTACCCCAAATTTATCAATAGAATAAATTTTTCTAATCAATCTCTGATCGCTTGGTAAAGTTTTTTTAATGACAAATTTGGGATTACATCTCTTTTTATTTTAGAAAAATTAAATTTTTTAAGAACACCTAAATGCCTTAAAATGTCAGCGAAACCCAAATGGAATTTTCAGAAGTGCAATAGCAAATATTTTCTATTTGAAATTTTCATCTTTTTGTAAAACCCAGATGTAATTAAAAATCTTCTCCTAATCGCATGGTGGCTTTGATTTTAGATACAAAGTGAAAGATGTTCCTTTGCCAAACTCAGATTCAATGTTGATTTTGCCGTCGTAAAAATCAACGATTTTCTTGACTATTGAAAGTCCGAGTCCGCTGCCTTCAATGGTTCTTGTTTGTTCGTTTTTAATTCTGACAAACTCTTTGAAAAGTTTGTCAAGATCTTCTTGTTTTATGCCTATGCCTGTATCGCTGAAAATTAGTTTTGTGAATTCTCCTTCGCTGTCAACAATAATTTTCACTTCGCCGCCATCCTTGTTGTATTTAATTCCGTTGCTTACCATATTAGAGACGAGCATTTCTATGTCACCAGCGTCAGCGTTGATGAATACATCTTTAATGTCTGTAATTATCTTTATGTTTCTTTCTTTTGCCTGATTTTCAAAGCCGTCAATAATGCTTTTTACAGACTGGGCAAGGTTAATTCTCTCAATATTTCTAACCTTTCTGTTGGACTCAAGTTTAGTTAGGTCAATGATGTCAATAATAAGTTTTCTCATTGAATTGAGTCTTTCTATTGACCTTTTAATCATAGTGTCGTATGCAGATACATCATTCCCTTTTATTCTTTCATCTATCAATTTTAGATATCCTTCAACTGCAGAAATAGGGCTTTTAAGCTCATGTGCAAGGACAGAGATGAATTCAAATCTTATGCTTTTCTTTTCCTCTTCAAGTATTTTGAGCATTCTCATACTGTAGATTGAAGTCGCTGCTTTTCTCACGGAGTTTCTTAATTCTTCTGGAGTGAATGGCTTCGCAAGGAAATCAAAAGCGCCTTTTTTGGTTGCAGTTATAGCCACATCAAGCGAAGCGAAAGCTGTAATGACTATGGTAAGGATTTTTTTATCTGAGACCTTTTCAAGGATCTCTATACCATTCATATCCGGAAGTTTATAATCAAGGAGCATTATATCCACATTGTTTTTTTCAAGGAAATCAAGCGCTTCTTTGCCGGAGGAAGCAGTTGAAACAGCAAAGCTGATTTCATCCTTTATATTTTCATCTTTGGCAATAAATCTTCTAAGACACCTTTCTGCACCGCTTGTCATTCCTTGTTCGTCGTCAACAACAAGAACATTTAAAGTTATCCTGTTCATTTTTTCTCCAGTAGTTTTTCAAGTTCTTTTTCAAGCTGCTCAAATCTTAAATCTTTTTGAATCACAACATCCGCTTTTATCCAGTTTCCTGTGTCGTTTCTTTTGTCAAAAAATATTCCGGTTTCTTTTCCGACGGAGGTTATCATAATGACAGGTTTTTGTGGAAACTTTTTCTTAATTTTACTGCTCAAAACAAAACCCGAATCAGGATTTTCAAGCATTAAATCAACTACTGCTGCATCAAACTCGCCCTGCTCGATCAATTCTTCTGCTTCTTTTTGAGAATAGGCTTCAAATACGGAATACCCAATGGATTCAAGGTATGCTTTGGTTTGCTCTATCATATCTGTGTCGTCGTCAACGATAAGAATTTTTTTCTTGCTCATACTCTCTCCTTTAGCTCTGATTTTTCAATGGTTCAGCGTTTAAATTCTTTGGAAGAATTACTGTAAATTTTGTTCCAGTTGGACCTTTTGCTGGATCAGCGTTTGACTCAACTTTTATAACGCCTTTGTGCGCTTTAATAATGCCGTAACTCACTGCAAGTCCAAGCCCGGTTCCTTTTCCGATCTGCTTTGTTGTGAAAAAGGGTTCAAAGATCTTTTCAAGATTTTCTTTTTTGATGCCTGTTCCGCTGTCAGCAATTGAGAAAGAAATGTTTTTCCCTTCTTCGCGGACGAGAATGTCAATTTTTCCACCTTCTGGCATTGCTTCAACAGCGTTTGTGATCATATTGGTTATCACATGGGTTAATTGATCAGGATCAATCTCCGCGGTTGTGTTTCCTTCTTTTTTGAGATTTACTGTAATGTCCGGGGTTGAAAATACTTTCAAATAGTTTTCAAATAAGGAATACACATCAGTTTTCTTAAAAAGCGGCTTGTTTTTTCTGGCAAAATTAAGAAGATTGGAAACTATTTTTTTGCATCTGTCGGCTTGCTCTGATATTGTTTTGACATCATTATAGATTTCTGAATTATGGTCAATATCTTCTTCAATCAGTTTTGCATAAAGAAGGATTACCCCCAGCGGGTTGTTGAGTTCATGGGCTATGCTCGCGGCAACTTGACCCATTCCAGCGAGTTTCTCGGATTGCATAAGTGCTTTTTTCGTGTTTGCAAGCTGTGAATAAGAATCGTGAAGTTCAA
>JAAZNT010000203.1 GCA_012798145.1 Thermoanaerobaculaceae bacterium
AAGACTTAAAGACCCCGCAAATCTAAGGATTCTTCTTGATATGACACAAAGGGCGGATGAATGGGTATTATTTCACTTAATTGACGCGCTTGCTGATATTGGAGGACCTCTTGCTATTGACAAACTGACAGATCTTTACTCAAACCAGAGGTTGCAAAAAGCCATCCTTAAAGCATTTGGAAAAATGGGGGATTTGTCAGTAATACCATTTCTATTTGAAAAAGCGGAGGCTGAAGAAACTCCCATTCTTGAATTTATGGCAACGCTGGGAAGACTTTATTATTCGCCCTTGCCTAAAATCTTTCTCGAAAACCATAGATCCGAGATGGGAAGATTAATAAGAAAATCTTTTCCAATTCAGCTTTCAGAAAAGCTTGCAGAACTGTGGGATTCCGCAAAAATTCCGGAAAAAAGGGGCATTGCAATTGTCGCTGGATTTGTTACAGATTTGACTTTGCTGCCGAATCTTTTTAAAGAAATACAGAATCCCTATATTCAAAGGGATGTTCTTTGGGCTATAGGAGAGTACGGTCACCACGCTCTAAAAAATATACTGAAAAAACTATCTGAAACGCCTTCCGAAGAAGAAAAGGTTATTTTAATAGACCTACTTTCAGACACACAATCTTTAGAGGCAGTCGCTCCTTTGCTTGCCTACTGCAGAGATGAAAATGACATAGTGAAGAGGGAAGCGATTTCAGTCCTCTCAAAGATTGATGATAAAAGAGCATGTTTGGAAATCCTTTCTGTATTTGAAAGAGAAGATGAAACTTTTTATGATGTGGCTTTAAATTCAATTAAAAAACTTGTCAGAAAAAGAGAGGAATTTAGGCAAATCGCTTTTGAAAAGGCAAAGTTTTTTGTTGTCTCAGAAAACCCGCTCAAGAGGAAAATAGGATATTTCATTTTAGGGGAGACGCGAGAAAAAGAAAGCGAGCAAATTCTTCTTCAAGGGTTGAAAGACGATTCTCCTGATGTTAAACAAAATGTTGTCCATATTGTATTTCAGGCGCTTGGCGCAGATGGAATTTCAAAAATACTACCACTTTTTTCAGATGAAAATGTGAAAGTAAGGAGAGCGGTCATTAATGCTCTTGGAAGGGAGCTTTTAACAAATCAAACCGACGCTCTGATTGTCGCTTTGCAGGATAAGGATGCGGGCGTTAGGGCTGAAGCGGCGTTTTTTCTTGCCCAAAGCACAGACCCACCAGTTGTTAGAGCTCTTTTGAAATTGCTTGAAACAGATGAAATACCCGTCAAGATAGCCGCTTTGAGAGGATTGTCTGAGGTAGGGTGCGGACTTATTTTTGACGAAGTGAAAAAGCTTTCAAAAGGTGCTCCGAGTCTTGAAGTCAGAAGAGCCGCCTTAAACGCCATAGCAAAATCGGGGAGAATGGAAGGAAAAAGCATCCTTATTGAATCGCTGAACGATCCCAATTGGGAGATAAGGTCTGCCGCGATAGAATGGATGGCTAACTCTGAAGACGCTTCTTTTGTTGCTCCCCTTTTAAAAGAACTTGAAAGAGACCCCGATATTTTCGTAAAGCAGACGGTCATTGAAGCACTAACAAAATTAAAGGCGATCCAAGCAGTTCCAAGACTTTTGCACTATCTTACCCATAAAGACCTCAAAGACAGTGTCACAAAATTTTTCCTGTCTCTTGAAAAAGAGCATATCCCACTTATTGAGCAGGAAGCCCAATCAGTTGATTTCCAAACCAAGCTGATTTTAATAGAAATTTTGAAGCATCTTGAGAATAAATGAGAGAGGGAAATGCTTTTTAACGATTTTGACAAAAACCATTTTTCTGATGAACTTTACAGAAAGCTGACATCTCTTATTTATGATAGGACAGGACTTTTTTTTGGTGAGAATTCAAGGTTTTTTTTGGAAAAAAGAGTTGAATTGAGAATTACAGCCCTCAACTTAAGAAATCTTGATGAATATGTTAGATACTTAATGTTTGATTCCGATTCAGAGAAAGAATGGGATTCCCTGATTACAACAATTACAACGAATGAAACATATTTTATGAGAGAAGAACGGCAACTGAAATGTTTTAAGGAAGATATTCTTCCGGAAATCGCAAAAAAAAGAGCCGGAAGCAAAATTAGAATCTGGAGTGCAGGCTGTTCTTCGGGGGAAGAGCCATACACGATTGCCATATTAGTAAAAGAAAGCAAGTGCGTTCCTGAGCATTATGTGGAAATTCTTGCCACAGACATTAACAGCAGGGTTATCAACAAAGCAAAAGAGGGGATATATGGCGAATCTTCTTTTAGAAGCGTCAATGAAGCGTTCAAAGCGCGATGGTTTATTTCTGAAGGCAATCAAAAGTGGAGAATAAAAGATGAAGTCAAAGCGAGGGTAACTTTTCAAAGGTTCAATCTTTTTGAACTTGACAGATACGCTCTTCTTGGAAATTTTGATGTGATTTTCTGCAGGAATGTTATCATATATTTTGATATGGACGCCAAAGTCAAAGTTGTGGAAAGGTTTTTTGATAAACTGCACGACGGAGGCTATTTGCTACTTGGACATTCCGAAAGCCTCATTTCGGTGACCGAAAAATTCAAGCTTATTCACCTTCCTTCTGATCTTGTTTACAGAAAGGAATAAAGATGAAAGAAAAAATAAGAGTCTTGGTTGTTGATGATTCTCCATACAACAGGAAGGTTATTTCTGAAATATTGGAATCATCGGATAAAATAGAGGTTGTTGCAAAAGCGTTTGACGGAGAGGACGCCATAAGAAAAATAGTGGCTTGGGAGCCGGATCTTATAACTCTTGACCTTGAGATGCCGGGAATGGATGGCTTTGCTGTTTTAAGATGGCTTATGGCTAACCATCCTGTTCCAGTGCTTGTTGTTTCTTCAAAAGAGAGCAACCGTTCAGTATTCAAAGCCCTTGATCTGGGAGCATACGATTTTGTTGTAAAGCCAAGTAGATCCGCCTCACCAAAACTTAAAGAACTGGAACAGGAACTCCTATCAAAAGTTCTGTCAATTCCCTCTCTTCATTTTGAAAAAATTAGGGAAAGAGTTATAAATGCTCCGAAAATTGATTTCCCTCCTCTTATGCCTCTTCCCAAAGGAGAGCATTCGGCAGAAATAATTGCAATAGCCGCCTCAACCGGTGGCCCTCCCGCCGTTCAGTATTTGTTGACAAAACTTCCAAAGAATCTACTTACTCCAATAATTGTGTGTCAGCATATGCCTCCTATTTTTACGGCGCTATTTGCAGAGCGGCTTGCAGCGGTTACGAAAAAGAGGGTTAAAGAGGCTTCTGACGGTGAAGAAATAATTCCTCAAATGGTTTTTGTTGCTCCGGGCGGAAAACAGGTTTCTGTTATTACTGAAAAAAATAAGAATTACATAAAACTTTACGAAAAATCGCCTGAAGACAAATTCGCTCCCTCTGCAAACCATCTTTTCCACAGTCTCGCAGACCATTATGGAAAAAATGCGCTTGCTGTAATTTTAACAGGG
>JAAZNT010000204.1 GCA_012798145.1 Thermoanaerobaculaceae bacterium
AGGAAGACGAGGGTGGGCAAACCGGAGGTGAACTTATGTTCATTGAGGATTTGACCCCCGAAGTCTGACGCAGCAGATTACCCCCCACCGCCGGTGCACTCGTTTGATGTTTTAAAAGGGATTGATTAGATTTAGGCAGGCTGAAAATGGCGAAGCCATTTACAGAAACATAAGAAAAAAGATTCTGCAAAATGAAATTTTGCAAGAAGATTTTTGATTATGTTACAGGTTGCCGAAGGCAAACTGCCTGCCGATTGTTTGGTTTATTATCTTCCATTTTCTCCAATGAGAGTCGTTAGAAAAATTTATTCTATTGACAAGTTGGGCTTATTTTATCAAAGGAATTAAAATAAAAACTTCTCCCTCTGATTTTAAAGTGTGAGCAAGTTTTTCCGCCTCTTCACCAAAGCCGCAGAAAAGGTCAATTCTTTCCGCCCCTTTTATTGCAGACCCTTCATCCATAGCAAAAGCAAGTTCAAAGAAATTGTGAAAACTTTTTACGAGGTTCTCCTCTCCAACAACAGGCTTGTCAAAATTGATTAAACACAGCGACAAAAGTGGAATATAATTTTTGTCAACCGCTATTGAATGAAGAGGAACAAGGGGCAGTTTTGAACTTCCCACAACATTTCCCTCTTCTTTTAGGTCAAAAAATACATAAGATGGATTGCTGTAAATAACTTCATCATATTTTTCGGGGTTGTCCTTGAGAAATTGTCTAATATTGTCCCAAGAAACCTCTTCCGGCGGTAAAAAATTATTCTCCGAAAGATATTTTCCGATGCTTTTGTATTCTCTTCCATTCTTTCCAGCATAAGAGGCAAGAAGTATTTCCCCGTCTTCCATTTTCAAAAAACCCGACCCCTGAATCTGCAACAAAAGTAGATCAAGAGGATCTTTCAGATAGCAAAGTTCAAGGGCTCTGTTTTTCAGCGCACCCTCTTTTTCAATTTCTTTTCTTGAGAAATATGGAACAAGGTTGTTTTGAGAATCAATTCTCCCTATAAAAACAGCGTTTTTGAACGCTGGACCAAGAGGTGCAAGCTTTAAGGAAATAATATCTTTTGGCTTTGAATAGATAGGATATTTAAAAATTTCATCTTTTGTTTTTCTCGCCTCAAGAAGAGGGATGTAATAACCTGTAAAAAGAGTTTTTCTGCTTTCCTCGCCCACTTTTTTAAGTTCAAAGTTTTCTGACAGATATTTTAAAAATTCATTTACATTTTTTTCTTGAAGAAATGCCCGCATTGTTTTAAGTTTTTGGCAATAATTTGAAGAATCATACTTTTGTCCATCAAAATAAAAAATTTTTTCGGGGTTATTTTCAAGTTCCAAAATTATAATGTTTAAAACCTTTAAGAATCCTTCAAAATCAATCTTCTTCACATTTTCGGGAAAGTTTGAAAGCGGTTCTTGCTCAATAGTTTCTTCTTTTTTTATTGCTTTCAAAACCTCTGTTTCTGGCGGTTTTAAAACTGCTTTTGAGCAGGCAAGGCAAAAAAACAGCAATAAAAACAAAACTTTTCTCATACATCTATAAAATACCACAATTTTAAACCTTGACAAAATTGAGTTTTGAACACATAGTATTGGTGAGAACAGGTTACACAAAACTCCTTTCTACAATGTTCTCACAGAAAGGAGGAAGAAATGTTTGAGGATGCTGTCTTTAAGAAAGACAAAAACGAGGTAAAAAGAGGGCTGTTGAGTTTCCCGATCGCCTTTGGATTCCAGGCTTCTGTGATTGTGGGATTGATTCTGTTTGGAATTTTCACTTCAACCTATATTCCCGCCCCCGAAAAAAACGCTGTATTTGAGCCGGTAATTATTACTCCACCGCCACCCCCTCCCCCTCTTGGAAGCGCTGAAGGCGACAACAAACCAAAAACAGGAGAAGCAAAAACCGTAGAAAAGAATGACATATTAATTCCCGATAAAACCAATGAAAATGAAGCTCAAAAATCTGGAGAAACCAAAATCTACAATGAATTTAGGGGAAGAGGACCGAAAGGAGATTCCAAAGGAGATGATTGGATTAACAAGATAGAGGAAGAATTTGACAATAAAGTCGTAAATCCTCCAAGAATTATAGGACCAATTGACGCAAAAGATCCCGAAATAGTTAAAGCGCCAACTCCTTTACACACTCCCCCGCCACAATACCCGCCTGAAGCGTTAAGATTGGGATTAATAGGAAATGTAACCGCCCGTCTCGTAATTGATGAAAATGGATATGTTTCGGAAGTGGTAATAGAGAAAGCGTCAAACCCCATTTTTGAAAATGCGGTTAGAAATGCAGTTAAAAATTGGCGTTTTTCGGCTCCTGTCACTAAGAAAGGGCAGAAGGTTTCCGTTTATCTAAGGCAAGATTTTATCTTCAAGTTTTGATGTTTTTCTGATAAACTAAATTTTGAAGGAGGCCACGGTGAAAAGACAAATTATGGTACTGGTTGTTTTGCTTTTTTCTTTTGCAATTTCGTCTTTTGCGGGAAAGATTTCCTATTCTGTAGATCCTTCAACCGCCTCTCCACAGCCAGCAACCGTTGTTAAAAATTCTGAAGGCGAAACGGTCATCATTTTTAATGTTTCTGCTTTGGAAGGAGGAGAAGTTTTCTCTTTCGTCCTTGATATGAAAGCGACCGGCTCCAACATCACATTCCCGGTAAATGCAGGTATGAAAATCAAGGGAAACAAAAAAGGAGCAGATGTCGGTTTTGAACCCTCTCAGGTTGTTTTTAACGATGCAGAAAACAATGTCTCAACAGTAGTAACAGTAACTATCCCAAGCGGAAATTACGACAAAACTAAGAAAATCAAGGTCAAAATCAAGGCGGATTCTGAAAACGGAAAAGGACTCGGCAACGGCGCTGGCGTAAAAGTCGTTATAGCAAAAACATCTTCCACTCAAGAATTTATGCAGATTATTGAGGAAGAAATCCAAGAAATGTTTGAACAAAAGACAGAAACAAAGCAATAAGTTCAAAATAAATTTCTTCTTTCAAAAAAGGGAGGGCTTACCTCCCTTTTTTTGTGCTAAAATTTGCGATTAGGAGGCAGAAATGAAAAAAATTGTTTTTTTTGTTTTTTTGTTTACTTCGTTTTTGGTCTATTCCTTGGAACCTCCGAAGCCTTTTGAATTGGATAATCTAAAAAAGAGCGGAGAGTTTCAAAAGAGGCAAGAATTTGCAAAAAAAATTGGAAACCATATTTTAAAATTTAATGAAAGAGGGGAAAAACTGCCCGGCGTAAAAGGGCTTCCAACCTCCGGCACTCCAAAGATATTTGTTCTTCTTATAGATTTTAATGATTATCCTCATACAATAGATTCTTCTGTGATAAAAAGTATGATTTTTGGTGAGGGAGACAGCGCAAATTATCCTTATGAAAGTTTGAAATCGTATTATGAACGTTCGTCTTACGGCAAACTTAAAATTGAAGGAGATTTATTCGGATGGTACAGGGCTTCAAATTTGCGAGATTATTACACGAACGACGCCGAAGGGCTGATTGAAGAAGCAATAAACTATTTCCATTCTCAAGGGAACAGATTTGAAAAATATGACAATGATGGAGATGGTGAAATAGATTACTTCGCTGTTTTTTGGACAGGTCCCGACACGGGTTGGGCAACTTTCTGGTGGGGTTGGCAGGGATATTTTGGCGACAATGAATATTTGATAGATGGAAAAAGGTTGGGAGATTTTTCTTGGCAGTGGGAAGAAGACAATCCCGGAACTATCATCCACGAGACCGGGCACGCGCTCGGGCTTCCCGATTATTACGATTATGA
>JAAZNT010000205.1 GCA_012798145.1 Thermoanaerobaculaceae bacterium
GAATTCTAAAGCGAACATCAATCCAAGTGCTTCCTTTTGACCTGTAGAAGCTTCCATTTAGTTCGTCTTTTGGAGGGTCTCCTATTAAAACACCTTTGGCTTTATAAATAAGAAATGCAGCTCCATCTTTTTCCCACTTTTCAATAGAAGTTATATTGACGCCGCTTTGTTTGATTATATTTTCATAATAATCTCTAACTTTCTTAGAATCAGCGTAAGGTGTGCCTTTATCAAAATAAAAATCCAAAATGACTTTTTCTTTGTCATTATATGCTTCAATTTTTAAGCAATCTTTGTCAAATTGCTTGGCCTCCATAACCACAAAATCTTTGAAGGGAACTTCAACCGCCCAACCATAATTTGGTTTGAAAAAATTGACAATTTCTTTTGCCTGTTGCCCAAAAACAACAGATGAAATCAATAGAATAAAAAAAACAAAAATCTTCTTCACCGCTTTCTCCTATCTATTAAAAAATCTGTTTGTTTCTTCTAATGCCGAGAATAGTTTTTCCGCTTCTTTTTTTGTATTGTAAAAATAGAACGACGCCCTCAATGTGTTTTCCATATTCAGATGATTCATAAGCGGTTGGGCGCAGTGATTTCCGCTTCTGACAGCAATTCCAAACCTGTCAAGGAAGCTTGCTGCGTCGTGAGGATGAACGCCTTTTATGTTGAAGGAAAAGAGCGCAAGATTCTCTCCTTTTCTATGCCCGTAAAATTCAATATACTTCATACTTTGCAATTGTTTCAAAATAAATTCTTCAAGCTCTTTTTCATAAGCCAGAATTTTATCCATACCTATATTTGAAAGATATTTTATCGCTTCTTCAAAGCCAACCGCTTCTGTGAATGCGGGAGTTCCTGCTTCAAATTTGAAGGGAAGTTCGTTCCAAGTCGCCCCTTCCACTGTAACAGTTTTAATCATATCACCCCCAGTTAAGAACGGAGGCATATTTTCAAGTAATTCCCTTTTCGCGTAAAGGAAGCCAATTCCTGTTGGACCTGCCATTTTGTGAGCGGAAGCAGCAAAGAAGTCGCAGTCAAGTTCATTTACATTTATTTGAATGTGCGGAAGAGACTGCGCGCCGTCAACAAGAAATTTTGCATTGACATTTCTTGCAAGTTCTCTTAATTTTTTAACATCGTTGACAACTCCCAAGACATTGCTTGCGTGGATTGCGCCAACAAGTTTGGTTTTTTTTGTTATTAGCTTCTCTGCTTCGTCAAAATCAAGAGTTCCATCTTCTTTTGTTTTAATAAATTTAACTTTTATTCCTAACTTGTCCCTCAAAACAAGCCAAGGAACTATATTGCTGTGGTGCTCCATTATCGTTAGAACCACTTCATCAGAGGGTTTTAGGTACTTTTCACCGAAAGAGTGAGCCACAAGATTTAGCGCTTCTGTGGCGTTTCTCACAAAGACAATTTCCCTCCAGCTTTTCGCACCAATAAACCTCGCGACACTTTTATGGGCGTTTTCGTAAGCGACAGTCGCTTCATAGCCCAATGTGTGGATCGCTCTATGTATATTCGCATTTGTTGTTTTTGAAAAATTCGCCATTCTCTCAATTACAGAAAGCGGTTTTTGCGTTGTGGCTGCGTTATCAAGATAAACAAGAGGCTTTCCATTGATCTCTCTCGACAAGATAGGGAAATCCTCTCTTATTTTTTCTACTTCTATTTCGCAAAGTGCCTTGTTCTCCATCACTCATCTTCCATTTCAATAAATATATCATTTCCTTTGATTTCAACTTTGTAACTTTTTATTCCTTCAACTGCTGGCATTGATAGTGCTTCTCCCGTCTTAATATCAAATCTCGCTCCGTGATGCGGGCAGACCCAAACTCCATTTTCAAGAAAACCGGATGAAAGTTCCTTTTCTTGATGAGAGCAGATATTGCTTAAAGCGTAAATTTTTTCGCCGTCTTTAATAAGAAGAATCTCTTCCCCATCAATTTCTACTTTCAAAACTCCTTTTTGAAGTTGGTCTATTCCTGCCACTTTTCTTAGATCACTCATCTTCATCCTCATCGCAATAATCTTTTCCATAAAGCCCTTTTTTAAGAACTTTGAGCGCAAGAAGAGCACATTTAAGACGCATCGGTCCTATTGGAATTACAAGGTTTTCAAGCATCTCCTCTTTTGAAATGTTTTTTGCTTCCTCAATTTTTTTCCCTTTAACCATATCAGTCAAAATTGAAGCCGCAGCCTGAGAAACGATGCACCCTTTCCCTTTAAATTTTATATCTTCAATTATTCCCTCCTTGGTGTTCAAAGTAATTTTTATCTGGTCTCCGCAGGAGGGATTCCCGTCTTCATAAGCAATTTCCGCTGGATCAATTTCACCAAAATTATGCGGATGTTTGTAATGCTCCAAAAGAAAATCCATCATTAAAGGGTCAATGTCAAGGGGCTTGTTTTCTTCCATTAAAGGTTCTCCTCAATTTTTTCCTTAACAAAATCGTTTTTTTCTATCAAAGCGAAGAGAAAACCGCTGCTTACCTCTTTCTTTGCTTTCTCTTCATTTAGCCCTCTGCTTTCAAGATAGAAAAGTTTTTCATCATCAACTGGAGCAACGGAAGCGGAGTGAGACGCCGTAACATCAAGGGCTTCAATCTCGAGATTTGGCTCAACATCTGCTCTTGAATTTTGGGAAAGTTTCAGGCAGTGCGCTGAGTAGAGAGAACTGCTTTTAACCGCCTCTTTTTTAACTTTCAGCAAGCCCCCGACAAAAGCCCTTGCGGAATCTTTCAATACTCCCCTTGCCTCCACATTCACTTTTGCTTCTGAACTTTCTTCGGCGACGACAGTTTTGAAATCCCCTTTTTCTCTGTTTTTTAAAAGAGCAATCAATTTTTCCTTATAAGTTGATTTCTCTTCCTTTATTTCGTGGCTTGATCTAAAGAAGGAAACATCCCCTTCTAAAAACATAGGATAAACTTCGATACAACTTTCTCTGCCAAGTTTGGAAGAAAAATCAACAAACCTTCTTCCCTTAAAGTTTTCAAAAAGAAGATAAAGAGAGAGATTTCCCCTCTCGGCTATCCTTGCTCTAATCAAATTAAAAGCAAAATCTCCACTTGAAAGGTCAAAGTGAACAAAGATCGAAGAATTTGTGTTTGGGGGGACATCTATAAAAAGCGGTTCAATGCTGAGACCTTTTCCGCTTTCAATTTTTATAAAGCCGTTTTTTTCTGAATTTTTGCACTTCAAAAACATAATTTTTTCAAACTGCGACAAGGCATAATAGCCAAATCCGCTTTTTGGCTCAATAAATTCTCTTTCAAACTTAAAAATGTTTTCCGGAGAATAAGAAATAGAAGACACTTCTTCTATTTGCGAATATTCAGAAGGCGCATTGAAACTTTCTTTAAATGATGAATGCTCAATATTTTTAAAATCTGTCGAAACCTTTATCACAGAGCTTTCAAACAGCGGAATTTCTGTGAATTTTTTCAAATATTGCTCTCTGATGTTTTCTGCAGAAACTTTTAATGAATTTGTCATCCCACGCTTCCTTCCATTTCAAGTTGAATTAACCTGTTAAGCTCAACTGCGTATTCCATAGGAAGTTCTTTTGCAAACTGCTCTATAAAACCCATTACCACCATCGCCTGTGCGTCGCTTTCCTTGATCCCTCTTGACATAATGTAGTGTATGACATCATCGGAAATTTTCCCCACGGTTGCCTCGTGTGAAATTACAGCGTCTTCTTCTTCAACCTGCATAGTGGGATATGTGTCAGACCTGCTCTTTTCATCAAGCATCAAGGCGTCGCATTTTACACTGGATTTTACTCCTGTGGCGCCCTTCAATATTTTGACAAGCCCTCTGTATGAGCACCTGCCTGAAAATCTGCTTATTGATTTGCTAACAATTGAAGAAGAGGTGTTTTTTCCTTTGTGGATGATTTTTCCGCCTGCGTCCTGATGCTGTGCTTCCGTTGCAAATGTTATTGACAAAATTTTCCCTTTTGCGTTGTCTCCGATGAGATAAATTGCGGGATACTTCATAGTCAGTTTTGAGCCAAGATTCCCGTCAACCCATTCCATAGAGCCGCCCTCTTCAACCATAGATCTTTGAGTCACCAAATTGTAAATGTTGCGAGCCCAGTTTTGAATTGTTGTGTATCTTACCTTTGCGTTCTTTCTAACAAATATTTCAATTACCCCGGTGTGAAGAGAAAGAGTTGAATACTGCGGAGCGGTGCAACCTTCAATATAATGGAGTTTCGCCCCCTCGTCAGCCACTATTATTGTTCTTTCAAACTGACCCATTCTTTCAGAGTTTATTCTGAAATACGCCTGAAGCGGGATATCAATTTCAACTCCCTTTGGAATATAAATGAAGCTTCCTCCCGACCAGCAGGCTGTGTTCAATGCCGCAAATTTGTTGTCTTCTATAGGAACAAGTTTGGTGAAATATTCTCTGAAAAGTTCGGGGTATTCCCTCAAGCCGCTTTCCGTATCAAGAAAGATTACTCCTTTTTTGGCAAGGTCTTCTCTGATTGAATGGTAAACCATTTCAGATTCATACTGAGCTCCAAGCCCCGCAAGAAACTTCCTTTCCGCTTCCGGAACGCCGAGTTTGTCAAAAGTCTTCTTTATGTTTTCTGGTATTTCTTCCCAATTTTCGCTTTTTTTCTCCGAGGGCTTTATGTAATATGTGTAAGAATCATAATCAAGAGATGATAAATCACCACCCCACAAAGGAGTTGGCTTTTTCAGGAAAACATCAAGCGCTTTCAACCTGATGTCAAGCATCCATTTCGGCTCTTTTTTCTGTCTTGAAATTTCTTCAACAACTTCCCTGCTAAGACCTTTGGTCGTTTTATAAACATATTTTTCAGCATCTTTAAAATCGTATTTTTCCTGATTAAAGGAAAAATTGTCTTTATTGTTCTCAACCATCAATATCACCGTTTTCGCCGCAGCACTCTTTCAAAACCCAATCGTATCCTTTCTTTTCAAGGTCGTGTGCAAGTTCAATTCCCCTTGAGCAGATGATTTTTCCCTGAGCCATTATATGAACTTTTTCCGGCTCAAGGTAATCAATTATTCTTGGATAGTGGGTGATGATAAGGGCGCTTATTTTATCTTTTCTCATATCTTTTATCGCTTTTGCAACAAGTTTTGAGGAATCTATGTCAAGCCCAGAATCTATTTCGTCAAGAAGAACTACTTTTGGCTTTAAGGTCATTATTTGAGCAACTTCAAGACGCTTCTTTTCCCCGCCCGATGCGCCGACATTCAAAGACCTGTTTATAAAATCCTGTGAAAGGTCAAGGATCGAAAGCGAATCTTTCAATGAATTTCTAAATTGAAGAATTTTTTTGGGATCCTTTTTTTCTCCGCTCTCACTCCTTGCAGAAAGCGCGCTGTAAAGAAAATGTCCTAAAGCAACTCCTTCAATTTCAACGGGATATTGAAAAGCAAGAAAAAGCCCTTTTCTCGCCCTTTCGTCAACTTTCATTGAAAGAAGGTCCTCTCCAAAAAGAAGCGCCTCTCCTTCAATGTTCTTATATTTTGGATGACCCATCAAAGTATTTGCAAGAGTGCTTTTCCCGCTTCCGTTGGGACCCATAATTATATGGATCTCCCCCTCAGGAAGTTCAAGGTCAACTCCATTAAGAATAGTTTTTTCTTCCACAGAACTTTTAAGTGATTTGATTGAAAGAGCGTTCATATTTTACCTTTCTTAATTTATTTTTATTAACCATCTCTTTTAAAGAAACTTTTTTAAAGGCATCCATCACCGCCTTTTCAATTTTAAACCAGACGATTTTTTGTGAGCAGTTTTTGCCAGCGGGACAAAAAGAAGCGTTCTCAAAACAGGGAAGAAGTTTTTCTTTTTTTTCAAAAAGGATATAAAGGTCATAAAGCGCAATTTTTTGAGGAGGCGACAAAAGAAAATAACCTCCGTTTCTGCCTTTTGTGGAGTTGACTATTTTACCATTTACAAGAACTCTCATTATTTTGGCAAGATATGGAGCGGGGATGTTTTCCCCTTTTGCGATCTGCCTTAAAGAAAGCGGCTTATTTGAAGACGCTAAATAGACAAGGCTCCTGACAGCATATTCCATACTTCTTGATATCTGCATCAAAACTCTCCAAATAAAATGGACTTGCTAAGTCCACTTTTAAAGACACTATTTTCCTCTTTTTTATTCCCTTTTGTCAAACAAAAAATAGTTATTTACAAAAAAGGAGGTATTTGATGAAAGTAGGAAAAGTAAGGTGATCCCTCACATCGCAAATAAACCCATTTTTTACTTAAAAAAATTAAAGGCGAAAAAATCCCCCGCCCTTGATTCACTGCTTCTTTATAGCCTTGATTATAATTGCAAAACTTGCTCCAATCATTGACAACGATAAGAGAGCCAAAAGCGCTCCAAAATAAGCAAAGAAAGATGGAATTTGACTCTGAGGAGAAAGATTTTTTAAAAAAACAACTCTAAAATAAAGGTAAAAAGAGGCGATGATTAAAAAAGAAATTAAAAAAAGAATCAAACCTCCTTTTATCATTGCTGTTTTGCTTTCAAGGAAAGATGCAATAAAGTGCCATAGCCCAGATGACAAAGATATTAAACCCAGTAAAAGAGAAAAAAGAAGAAGAAACAGAAAAAGATACGAGTTTCCCTCTTTAAAAGAATTTTTAAAGAAAAGGAAGGATAAAAGTAATAAGAGAAGTCCAATTAGTATCAAAAACAGAGAGTAAAGTTTCTTTTTTCTTAATGTTTCATCATTGAAATCTTTCTTTGAAATGACACCCAATTTCTTCTCAAAGTTGAAAAAAAAGTAAATCAAAGGAACAACCAATAAAAGAGAGAAATATTTTAAATTTTCTGCTGATATGAGGGTTAGAAAAGAAAAGCTTTTACTCATAACTATTCTCCATCTTTAAGTTGAGGGCGCTACTCCAACACATTGTGCCCAATATATATTAAATCCACCTGCTCCAATCGCACATCCTACTATGATGGGACATTCCCAAATGCAAACAACGGCAATTATAGCAACTGCAACAGCACCGCCAGTAGGATCAGCAATAAGAGTGCGGTACCTGTCTTGGAAAAAATTGGTAATTCCTCCCAAAGCCTCACTTAAAGTATCTGGAGTAACCTTGAAAGGAAAATAATGCTTGAGTGTAGTTAAAAAAGCACTGACTTCATCTTCTACGGAGGTTCCCTGACTAAAGTTGATAAGGTCGTTCAAATCCGGAATATTATCAATTTTAAGTTGATTGCTATTAAAATCAAGAATGACTCTTATTGTCTTTTCAAGAGAAATATAACAATTATCTTCAGGGTTCCCATCAAGCTTCGTTACAGAAAAGAAAATTTTGAAAGGTAGCCATTTTGTTAAATTTCCTTGTTTATCATATTCAACTCCAGAGTCACCATCGTCATATGGAAAAGTTTTTAATGAAATAAAATAACTTTCTTTGGTCATACTATTTTCTTGAAGGGCTGTCACACTATGTAAAACTGGATCTATAGAAAGGTCCCTCTTAAAAGAACCTAAAAACTGATTTTGAGATAAACAAACAAGTGAAAAGCAAGAAATAAGAAATACAAGCATCAATTTTTTAAACATATTTCCTCCTTTTATCAAAATAGACAAATTTTTGTTCTGTTTGAAAACCTTCTTGCTCATCGTTATTAATAATTGGAGGTGGCTTTTGCAAAGTTAATAAATTCAAGCATTTTATTTGGGGGGGGGAGATTTTTAGAGCAAGAGTTTTCTCTTGAATTAAAAAGTGAAAGCAATTTCATTCCTGCTTTTTTAAAATAACTCATCTCTCACTCAAGAATAATATACAAACTTGAATCTTTTCTGTCAACGGCGAAAAAATCCCCCGCCCTTGATTCACTGCTTCTTTTCAATTACAAGAACTTTTGGGTTTTTAGATGGCATTTCCTCAGGCTGACAAGGGTATCCAAAAATCGCATCAAAGTTATAGTTGACCTCAAGCATATTATTATTTTTAAA
>JAAZNT010000206.1 GCA_012798145.1 Thermoanaerobaculaceae bacterium
TGGAGGAAAAATGAAGAGAGGAATATTGCCTCCCGTTCCTATTGAGCTTTTTGGACCTCAGGACCTTGACACAATAAATTTGTGGAAGCTTTTTTTCCTTGCCTCAGATGAAGATAGAAATCGCTGGGTTGACTCCTGCTCTCAAATTTTAGGTGACATTTCTTTTTTCTCAAAAGCGCTTGTCGGAATGGCAAGGGAAAACAATATTGAAGAACTTTGGTATCCCGAACCCTGTTTTGCTTCGCTTTTCAAAAAAGCGGTTGATATTTTGAAAACTGAAGGAGTAAAAATTTTTGCATTCAAATATCCTCCCATAACAAACACCAATTTTTTAAAAAAGAGTGTTTCTGATGCGCTTCATATATTAAATATGTCTGAATCAGAGATGGAAACAAGAATTCAGGCGTGGCAACCTTTAAGAATTGCAATAAGAAGACTGGACGGAGTTCAAACGAGGTCTCTTGCTCTTGAAAACATGGCGTATGTCGAAACTCTCCACTCAATTCTTGACCCTACTGAAAGCCTTCCGCAACTACGAAGAATGGCGGAAACAAGAGTGGCTTTAGAACCGAGAAATTATGACAAAGACCCTTCTTTGAGGATAGGAATTTTAGAGATGACTCCTTGTTTGAAATCTTTTTTTTCTGTTCTTGAAAATTGTGGCGCTGTAGTTGTTTATGACGAACTCGGTCTTGAAAATTTCCCGCTTGGAAAATCGTCAGACACTTTCAGTTTGGATGATTTGTATAGCCAAGTCAGTTTTCCTCTCGGAATCAAAGCAAGAAAAGACAAATTGGAAAAAGAATTGAAAGAAAGAAAGATAGACGGCTTAATATACGGGACATTCAATTCTTTAGAAATAAAAAGCAACGCAGATTATCTTCAAAGAGAGTTAAAAATACCCGTTTTCATCTATGAAATTAAACAAGAGAATAACAAAGCGATGATAGAAAACAATCTTCTTGAAAGATTTCTATCAACAATTTTACAGAAAAGAGGCGAAAAAAAGTGAACTTCAGATTTATAAGAGACAAGGCAAGAAAAGGCTCTATAAATATGGCTGTTGATGAATATTTCTATTCTCTTGCAGAAAACGGGAATTTGCAGGAATGCGTCATAAGAATTTTCAGATGGAGCCCGCCAGCTCTTTCGCTTGGATACCATCAGAAGTACGAAACCTCTGCAGATGAAGAGTTTCTTAAAGAGCGGGGAGTTGACATTGTGAGAAGACCTACTGGAGGAAAAGCGGTTCTGCACGCTGAAGAGTTAACCTATTCTGTAGTTTCCTCTTTATCTTATGGTTACTTTGAGGGAAACACCCTTGACCAAACCTATGAAAAAATTGCTTTAGCATTGAAAAAAAGTCTTGAATTTCTTGGGATGAAACCGGAACTTGAAAAAAGAGAAACGAAACTCAATGTTCTTCATCCCGCTCCCTGTTTTCTTGTCCCGACAAAAAAGGAAATATTGGTTGATGGAAAAAAGGTTATTGGAAGCGCTCAAAAAAGGGGAGCAAACGCTTTTCTTCAGCACGGTTCAATTCCAATAAAAATGGACTATGAACTTCTTGCAAGAGCAACAAAAAACAGCCTTCAAGAAATACCAAGTTTCAGGAAGCATTTTGCGGCGCTTTCAGAATTTTGTCCTGACCTTGACGAAGCGAAACTTGAAAACGCTCTCCACGAAGGTTTTAAAAGCGAATTTAAAGGGATTTTTGTGGAAAAACCTCTTGAGGAGAAAGAACTCATTGAGGCGGAAAAAATTGCCAAAGAAAAATATGACAGCGAAAAATGGAACAAAAAACCTTATTGATAATGGAGGTGTAAAATGGCAAAAATAACCTATCACGGACATTCTTGCGTTGTTGTTGAATCTCAGGGCAAAAGTGTGATTATTGACCCTTTTTTAAACGGCAACAGTCATGCCAAAATAAAGCCGTCTGAAGTCAAGGTTGATGCCATAATCGTAACTCACGGGCACGGTGACCATATAGGCGATTCTATTGAAATTGCTAAGAACAATAATTGCCCAATAATCTCAAATTTTGAAATCGCAAACTGGTGCGCCGCCAAAGGAGCCAATGTTCATCCTTTGCACATTGGAGGAAGCCACATATTTGAATTTGGGAAAGTCAAACTAACACCTGCCGTTCACGGCTCATCGCTTCCAGATGGCAGTTACGGAGGATTTCCCGCAGGTATTCTATTGTTTATGGGCGGTAAATGTATATATCATGCAGGGGATACGGGGATTACTTCCGATATGGCACTTTACGGAAGATTAAATGAAATAGATGTGGCGCTTCTTCCAATAGGCGACAATTTCACTATGGATATTAACGATGCTGTCGAAGCAGCTGTTTTGTTGCAAACAAAAGCGGCTATGCCTATGCATTATGACACTTTTCCCATAATTCCGGCAGACCCGAAAGAATTTATTGAGAAGGTAAAAGAAAGAGGAATTAAAGGGATTCTCTGCCTTCCCGGGGAAAGTGTAGAGATTTAGAAAGAAGTTTTTATCGTTACTAAAGGTAAACATTCTGTCAAAAAAGGCAAAAATTCTTTTAGTAGTATTTCTGCTATTACCTAATTTCATATCAATAGTGCTTGAGTTCGGTTCATTTGTTAAGGTAAACTAAACAATTATGAAAAGGTTTTTTGTTTTTTTCTTTATCTTTTTATTTACTTCTTTTCAGGTTTTTTCTTCCGATCTTGAAGCGCTTAAGATGGAAGTTGAGCATCTGAGGAATCTTAAATTCAAAGAAAAAATAAAATTTGAATATGTGTCTGACAAGCAAATATCAGACATTTTAAAAAAAGAAATGACAAGGCAGTTTTCAGTAAACAAATTTGAAAATTATGAAACAGCTTTAAAAGTTTTCTGGCTAATCCCCAAAAAATCAAATTTGAAAAGTCTTGTGGAAAAGCTTATGAGCAGTCAGGCGGCGGGAATTTACGACCCCAAGTCAAAAAAAATGTATATTCTTGAATTTTCATCAGAACCTGAAGACGACGAATTTTTTGAGCTCTCAAAAGCGCTGAACCTCAATGAAATTTTTATTGTTCACGAACTTGCCCACGCGATAACAGATCAAAACTTTGACCTTGAAAAGAGTCTTAAACTCGAAAACATAGAAAATGAGGATAGGCAAAGTGCTGGTCTTGCTGTCGCTGAAGGCGATGCCACAATGGTGATGATGAAGTATCTTGCAAAAACAATGAACCTTGGAGTAGATAATTTTTCAGAGATTTCTGAAGTTATGGGCGATGCGAACTTTTACGGAGAATTTTTGGGAGAGACGATTCCAAGGTATTTGAGGGAAACGCTTATTTTTGCATATACAGATGGGTTTAAGTTTGTCAATGCGATTTCAAAAGGAAGCGATACAAAAAAAATTGATGGGCTTTACCGCAAGCCTCCAGAATCGACTGAAGAGATTATTCACCCGGAAAAATATCTAAACCAAAATGACAAACCGAAAGAAGTGAAGACTATTTGGGAAGAAATAAAAAAATATGGGGCTTTGGAAAAGGTTTGGGAAGGTACTTGGGGTGAACTCGGAACGAGAATAATTTTGGAAGAATGGGGAGCGGATTCGGATAAAGCCACTTTGGTTTCCACAGGGTGGGGAGGCGACAGATACATTGTTTACAAAACCACAGAGGGAGATTTTTCGTTCTTTTGGAGAAGTTTATGGGACAGCGAAAAAGACGCTAAGGAGTTTGAAGAGGTTGTTTCTATAAAAAAGGAAATAGCGGTTTCAAGAAAAGGAAATGAAGTTGTTGTTATGAAAAGAAAGGTAAAAACAGGCAATGAAAAAAGTGATTCTAAGAACAAATTACAATGAAGTTCCGCTTTTAAGTTCAGGTAAAGTGAGAGACATCTATGACCTTGGGGATTCTCTTTTGATTGTTGTCACCGACAGGATTAGCGCATTTGACTTCATTCTTCCAAACGGAATTCCGGACAAGGGAAAGGTTTTGAATCTAATTTCTAAATTTTGGTTTGAAAAAACAAGAGACATTATTGAAAGTCATCTTATTTCCTGCGATACTGAAACTCTTCCAGAGAGTTTAAAGAAATATTCAGATGAATTGAAGGGAAGGTTTACAGTAGCCAAGAAAGCGAAAATGTTCCCAGTAGAGTGCATAGTCAGGGGCTACATATCGGGGTCGGCTTGGCAGGAATATAAGAAAAGCGGAACTGTCTGCGGGATGAAACTTAAAGAGGGAATGGTTGAAAGCGAAAAGTTTGAAGAGCCCCTCTTTACCCCTTCAACCAAGGCTGAAAGCGGTCATGACATTAACATTTCTTTCGATGAGATGAAAAATATTATTGGAAGCGAAAGCGCCGAAAAAATAAAAAAAGCGTCATTAGAACTTTACAATTTTGCATCTTCATACGCTTTGGAAAGAGGGATAATAATCGCTGACACAAAATTTGAATTCGGCTTATACGACGGAAAAATAATTTTATGCGATGAAGTTTTGACACCCGATTCCAGTAGATTTTGGCCTCTTGAAAGTTATGAAAAAGGCAAATCGCAGCCGTCTTTTGACAAGCAGTATGTTAGAGATTATCTCCTACAAATAGGATGGAAGAAAGAGCCACCAGTTCCTTCTCTTCCGGACGAGGTTGTTGAAAAAACGAGCGAGAAATATAGAGAAGCATACGAAAAACTTTCTGGGCGAAAACTTTGCGATGAGTAACAAAGAAAAGGAAGATTCTTTTTCTAATTTTGTGTTTAGAATGATGGAAGAGGAGGATCTTCCGGAAGTTGAGAAAATTGAAAGCGAAACCTTCAAAGAGCCATGGCCTTACGAAGCATTGGAATACGAACTTAAAGAAAATCCTTTTTGCCATTCATTCTCGTTGGAAAAAGACGGCAAAATCGTAGGTTACGCCTTTCTTCACATTCACGATTGTTACTCACATCTTGTGAATATCGCTATTGAAAAAAAATTCAGAGGCAAAGGAGTTGGAGAGCATTTCTTAAGGCAGATAATAAAAAAAGCAGAAATGAGTGGTGCTTTAAATATGGTTCTTGAAGTCAGGGAAGGAAATGTTGCCGCAGTCAATTTGTATTTGAAACTCGGTTTTAAAATAGATAAGAAGCAGAAAAAATATTATCACGACGGAGAAGACGCTTTGATAATGAGTTTAAAATTGGGCTCAAAATGAGTCAGAAAAAAAACGGAAAACTCGTCGGATTGAATTTCTATCTGAAACTTCTAAAAAGTATCAAAAGGTCAATAAGGGAAGTGCAAGGACCTGAAGACAAGGAAATCAAGTCTTACTACAGATCTTACGCTTCGTATCTTGAGAAATGTCGTCCAAAAGAAACATCAATGGACGAATTTCTGAATTCAATAAGAGAGACAAGAGTTCTTCTTGTAGGAGATTTTCACACACTTTATCAAGCCCAAAGGCAGTTTTTAAAGATTCTTGAATTTGTAGAAGACCAAGGGATAAAACCTGTTGTTTGTCTTGAAATGGTTTTCAAAAAACATCAAAATATTTTGGAAAATTTGCTTAAAGGAAATATAAACAGCAAAGATTACATAGAAAAGACAGACTATTTTAAGACTTGGGGATTTGATTTTGTTAATTACGGAAAAATATTGGATTATTTAAAAGCAAAACAACTTCAAGTTTATGGGATAAACAAAAATGGCTCTTTGGAGGAAAGAGACAAATTTATGGCTAAGGATATCGCAGAAGCAAGGAAGAAACATTCAAATGAAATTATTATCGCTCTCATAGGAGACCTTCACATTGCGCTTAGCCATCTTCCAAGAGAATTGTCAAAACTGGGACTTAAATCAACAATTCTTTACCAAAACAGCGAAACGGTAATCTTGAGAAAATTAAAAAATGGAGAAGAACCCTACTCTTTTTTCAAAATAGAAAAAGACATTTTTCTTGTAAATAACACTCCTCCTTGGATAAAGATGCAGAGTTATCTTACTTATCTTGAACACGGAAGTGAATCTTTTTTTATGAGATATGGTTTTGCAAGATCTGATGAAGATGAGGAAGAAATTGATTATTCCTCAACCGTTCAAAATTACATTAAAGCGCTGAAAGACGCTTTCAACCTCCACAACAAACCGGATGACGATTTTCAAATTTACACAATGGAAGATCTCTCATTTCTTGAAAATTCCTTCTTTAAGAAAGAGCCGGGGAAAACATACGCAAAAATTATAAAAAACGACAAATCGCTTTTTATGACTTTTGAAAATACAATATACACTGTCTTTCTTGATGTTAACCACACCGTTGAAGAGGCGATGCATTATTTAATGGGAAAAGATATTCCTATAGAAGCAAGCGAGAGTTGTTTTTGGGAAAGAGTTCACTATTTTGCTTCAGGGTATATCGCTTCCAAGGTAATCAATCCTATACGACAGACTTTAAGACAGGAAAGTCTGAAAGAAATTCTTGAAAGAATTGAATATGCCGCCACTGAAAAAGACAAAAGATATTTAAGAAGGCAAATTGCAGTATGTATGCATGTAAGGCAATTTTTTAATTACTTAAAAGAAGGAAAACTTACGAAACTTTCTGTTTCAGCATTTGTTCAGATTGATGAGGATAATCTTTTTGAGCTTTCGAGGGCTTTAGGATACCAAATTGGCGAGGCTATTTTTGATGATTACAACAAAGGCGAAATTTCCGGAAGAGACATTAAGCACCTTGTTTTTACCGTTGAAGACCATTTTGAACAGTGCTTTCTAATTCTTCAAAAGATGAAGAATAACTTTTCCTGCATTAATTAGATTTTTATGGTATTTTATTATTTGGAGGTTTAATGAAAAAGTCAAAGCAGGAAGGAAGAGGCGAACATCCACTTCTGAAGTTGATTGACACCAGCAAAATTCCTGCGCATGTAGCTATAATTATGGACGGAAATGGAAGATGGGCTAAATCAAGAGGATTAGCCCGCATTGAAGGGCACAAAGCGGGGATTGAAGGCGTCAAAGCGGCTGTAGAAGCGGCGCAGGAGGTCGGCGTAAAATACCTTACTTTATACGCATTTTCAGTTGAAAATTGGAAAAGACCTGAAAGCGAGGTGAAGGAGTTATTCAACCTCTTGGATCACTATCTTGAAAAAGAAAAAGAAAAAATTGAGGAGGAGCAAATTCGCTTCAGAACAATAGGAAGATTGAACGACCTCCCAAAAAAGACTAAAAAGAATCTTGAAGATGTTCAAAATAAAACGATGAATCATAAAGGGCTAACATTAACCTTTGCTTTGTCATACGGAGGAAGGGCTGAAATTTGCGACGCTATTGGAAAAATGATAGGCAAAGCAAAAATGGGAGAGTTCAGTTCTGAAGTCACTGAAGATATTGTCCAAAAATATCTTTACGCTCCCGACCTACCCGATCCGGATCTTCTGATAAGGACAAGCGGAGAATACAGAATAAGCAACTTTCTCTTATGGCAGATAGCCTACACAGAGATAATAATCCTTGATGTGCTTTGGCCCGATTTTCGCCCGGAGCATTTCTACGAGGCAGTTCTTGATTATCAAAGAAGGGAGAGAAGGTATGGAGGGGTTTCTGAATGAATGTTTTTTCAATAAAAAGAGGCTGATTTGAAAAGAATTATTACAACATTAGTTCTTCTTCCAATATTTATTTTTATCGTGGTCTCAAAGGAGATTTACTATTTTGCTGCTTTAACATTTCTTGGAGCTATTCTCGCGGAAATAGAATATTTTAAAATTGTTGAAAAAATTGGCGTTAAAACCTTCAAAACGGTTGCTATGCTATGGACATTGTCTTTTCTTTGCGTTGCTCTCTGGCCTAAATCCCTTCAACTTGAAACTGTAATCTCGGCGGGCTTCCTGCTGCTTGTTGTTACGGTAGTTTTTTCCAGACTTTCAATGAAGGAAATTGTGGAATCGGTTTCTATGACACTACTGGGGGTTTTCTATATAGGTTTTTTCCTTGCCTATTTTATTGCACTTAAAAGTCAAGGGGACGAGAGAGGAAAAGACCTTCTCCTTCTTCTTACATTTACGGTTTGGGCGGGCGACACTATGGCTTATGTCGTCGGCTCTTGGATCGGCAGACACAAACTTGCCCCAAAAATATCGCCAAAGAAAAGTTGGGAGGGAGCGGCGGCAAATGTTGCGGCAAGCATAATAACCGCCTATATTTCAAGCCTTACTTTTATTCAAAGAATAGAACTAAAGGACGCTTTAATACTTGGCGTTCTCATTTCAGTAGTCGGACAGTTTGGAGATTTGTTTGAATCGATTTTGAAAAGGGCGGCAGAAATTAAAGACAGCTCCAATATACTGCCGGGACACGGCGGAATTCTTGACAGAATTGATAGTCTTGTTCTTGCCGCTCCAATTCTTTACTATTACCATCAGGTGTTTCTAAAATGACTATTAAAATTGCTGTTTTGGGGTCAACCGGGAGCATCGGAGAAAGCACTATTAAAGTAGCACGAAGCTTGAAAGATAAAATCAAAATAGTTGGTCTTTCAGCAGGGAAAAATATAAATAGAATAATTGAACAAATAAAAGAATTTTCTCCTCTTGCAGTTTCTGTAAAGGATGAAGAGGATGCCAAAGAGGTAAGAAAACATTTCCCTAAACTCGCGATTTATTATGGAGAACAGGGAAGCGTTGAGATCGCTTCTATGAGCGAGGCAAAGACAGTCATTGCGGCAATTGTTGGAATAGCCGGGCTTCCTTCAACATATAAAGCTGTCAAACTTGGAAAAAGAGTCGCTCTTGCGAACAAAGAAGCACTTGTCACAGCGGGAAGAATGATCACAAAAGCGGCAAAAAAGAGCGGAGCGGAAATAATTCCCGTTGACAGTGAACATTGCGCAATTTTTCAATGCTTAAGAGGAGAAAGCACAAAATATGTCAGAAGAATTATGCTTACAGGGTCGGGGGGGGCGCTGAGGGATTTCCCTCTGGAAAAAATGAAAAGCGCCACTCTTCAAGATGTTCTAAATCATACAACTTGGAAGATGGGAAGGAAAATTACAGTTGATTCAGCTACTCTTGTCAACAAAGGGCTTGAACTTATAGAAGCATCTTATCTTTTTGGAATTCCGCAGGAAAAGATCGAAATAGTTATTCACAGAGAAAGTATAGTGCATTCTCTTGTTGAATTTTTTGATGGTTCGGTTATGGCTCAGCTTGCTTCTCCTGATATGGCTCTTCCGATCCAATACGCGATTACTTTTCCAATGCGGCTTGAAGGGGAAGTAAAGAAACTTGATTTCGCCTCTTTATTGAAACTTAGTTTTGAAAAACCTGATAAAAAAAGATATCCTTGTTTATCTTTGGCAAGAGAAGCTTTTACAGAAAGCGAAGCGCATACTATTGCTTTCAACGCTTCAAATGAAGTTGCTGTCAAAGCGTTCATAGAAGGGATTATCTCTTTTGGGAAAATTTACACAATTATAAAAAAAGTTCTTGAAAAGACAATTCCATACAAACCGGAGACTATAGAAGAGATCTTTTATATTGACAAAAAATCAAGGGAAGCAGCCCAAGAATTGATTTCAAAAGGAGAATAGTTTTGACTTTTGCCCTCAACTTTGTTTTTTCCGCAGTGGTTTTTCTTTTTGTGTTAGGAATTCTAATAATAATTCACGAGATGGGACATTACATCACAGGAAGAGTGCTTGGCTTTTCTATTGACGCTTTCTCAATTGGTTTTGGTCCTAAAATTTGGGAGAAAAAAGGTAAATACAACCTATGGCAGATAAGATGGATTCTGATGGGAGGTTATGTAAAATTTAAAGGTGAACTCTTTGAGGAGGAAGCAAAAGAAGACCCCGGTTTCTTTTACAACAAGAAAAGGTGGGAAAGATTCTTGGTTATGGTGTCCGGTGTCTTATTTAACATAATTTTTGCATATCTTGTTTTTTCTTTTGTCTCATTATACGGAATAGAAGAGTCAGTCTTAAGAGACAAACCCCCTGTGGTAGGAGCCGTGGTGAAAGATTCCCCATCAGAAAAAGCGGGTTTGTCAAGGGGGGATGTCATCGTTTCGATTGATGGAAGGAAAGTGAGAAACTGGGAAGAAGCGAGAGAGGAAATTTCCTCGCTTATGCAAAAAGATTACGAAATAGAGGTTTTAAGGAACAATAAAAAAGTTGTTCTTACGGTCTCTCCGAGAATGGTAGAATTTCTTAAACAGCCACTTGGAGACATAGGAGTAATTCCCGCTTTCCCGCCTGTGATTGGAGGAGTCCAAAAAGATTCTCCTGCAGAAGAAGCGGGTTTGATGGCTGATGATGAAATAATTTCAGTAAATGGTGAAAAAATTAATTTTTGGGACGAGTTTTCTCTTTTTATTAAA
>JAAZNT010000207.1 GCA_012798145.1 Thermoanaerobaculaceae bacterium
ATCTCGCAGTGACAGCGTTGTTTTGAGGAAACCTCACCCTACCCTCTCCTGAAAGGCGAGGGCTGTTTTTATCCCAAATTTGTCATTAAGAAAACTTTTAACAAAAGATTAGAGATTGATTGGGAAAATGAAATTTTGTAAGAAGATTTTTGATTATGTTTCAGGTTGCCGAAGGCAAACTGCCTGCCGATTGTCTGATTGAATATCTTCAATTTTCTCTAATGAAAGTCGTTAAAAAAATATATTCTATTGACAAATTATGTATTATTTTTTCTTTTCTTTAGCCACTTAGAACATTATTTGCCGCACTTTCACCACCTAAATTTTACTTTCCGCTATGTCTTATGTTTATTCCATCTGTCATATAGACTATATCTTCGCAGATGTTTGTTATCAAATCGGCTATCCTTTCAAGCTCTCTTGCTGCTGAAGTTACAGCAAGGGCTTTTTCTCTTTCCATAGATTTTGCGTCTTCTCCAAAGAGGGAGAGATTTATGATCTCTTTCATCAATGCGTCAACTTCGTCGTCTTTTGAAACAACGCTTTTTGCTGATGCAGAATCTCTTGCTATAAATGCTGTTATTACATCTGAAAGCATCGCTTTTGTTACCCCGCTCATCTGCTCAAGTTTTTTGAAAATATTTTCAGGAAGAGTTCCTCCTATTGTGACCCCTCTTTCGGCTATGTTTATAGCATGGTCTCCGATTCTTTCAAGGTCATTGTTTATTTTCATTGCCATTGTTACTGTCCTTAAAATATCCGCTTCCGGCTGATAAAGGGCAAGTATTCTTAAGCATTTGGAGTCTATCTCGTTTTCCATTCTGTCTATCACAAGATCTTTCTCCTCAAGTTTTGCAAGAATCTCTTCCGCATCGCCTTTGAGCGATTTTGTCGCCTCAACCAAAATTTTGTTTATCTCGTCAGCCATTAAGCCGAGCATTTCAAGAAGCTGTTTTATCTCTTCTCTTTCTCTCATATTATCCGAACCTCCCTGTTAAGTATTCTTTGCTTTTTGCTTCTTTTGGGTTTGTAAAAAACTGCTCTGTTTCAGCAAATTCTATCAATTCTCCAAGGTATAAGAAAGCGGTGTAATCGGAAACTCTTGCAGCCTGCTGCATATTGTGAGTCACTATAACTATGGTGTATTTTTCAGACAATTCTTCAATAAGTTCCTCTATCTTTGCGGTTGCAATCGGATCCAAAGCAGAAGCGGGCTCGTCCATCAAAAGCACTTCCGGCTCAATTGCTATCGCTCTTGCAATGCAGAGTCTCTGTTGCTGGCCTCCCGAAAGCGATGTGGCTGGCTCAAGAAGTTTGTCTTTCACTTCGTCCCAAAGAGCAGCTTTTTTCAACGCTATCTCAACCTTTTCTCTAATTTCCGACCTGCTTAATTTTTGGTAAAGTTTCATTCCAAAGGCGATGTTATCATAAATTGAAAGAGGAAATGGAGTTGGTTTCTGGAAAATCATCCCTATTTTTGCCCTCAAAGTCGGCAGGTGCATATCCTTGCTTAAAATGTTCTGCCCTCTAAAAAGAATCTCTCCTTCCGCCCTTTGCTCGCTGTATAGTTCAAAAATTCTGTTGAAGCATCTTAAAAGCGTTGATTTTCCGCATCCTGAAGGTCCAATTATCGCAGTAACTTTAACATTGTAAATTGGAAATGAAATATTTTTAAGAGCAACTGTTCTTCCGTAGTAGAAGCTAAGATTTTTGACCATAAGTTCTACATTTGAAGGCATATTGCCAAAAGCAGTTTCTTCCTGTTTGATTTCATCAAAAGCGTTTTCCATAACTTTATCCATTTTTCACCCTTTTAAATAAGATTCTTGAAAATATTGTAAGCAGAAGAATTGACGCTGTGATCAAAAAAGAAGCCCCCCAAGCGATCTGTCTCCAATCATCGTAGGGAGACATCGCATAAACAAAAACCGTCACATTTGCTGTCGCCATCGGCTTAAGGAGAGAAAAATTCCAAAAAGGAGAGTTTAAAGAAGTGAAAAGGAGAGGAGCGGTTTCGCCGGATATTCTTGCAATTGCTGCAAGTATTCCCGTAATCACTCCTATTTTTGCGCTTTTTAAGCATATTTTCCTTACAACGACGGGATAAGTGACGCCCAAAGCAAGACCAGCTTCCCTCAATGTGTCGGGAACCATAAGGAGCATCTCTTCGGTAACTCTATGAATTAAAGGGATTGTTATTATTGAAAGAGCGATCGCTCCCGCCATCGTTGAAAAACTTTTCATTGGAACTACAACAACTGCGTAAACAAAAAGCCCTATTATTATACTTGGAACTGATGAAAGTATTTCAGTTGAAAACCTCAAATATCTGCTGAAAAGTGTCCCTCTCCCAAATTCTGTTGAATATATTGCGCTCATTATGCCAAGTGGAATTCCTATCAAAGAGGCAATCATAGTTATAACGAATGAGCCAAAAAGAGCGTTTGCAATTCCTCCGCCCTCTTCACCGGGAGGTTTTGGAAGGTGAAAAAAGAAACTGAAATTTATTGCACCTGCCCCTCTTTTTAAGACCTCAAAAATGATTGCCGCCAAAATAAATATTGACACTGCAGCAAAGAAGGCAGCCGCTGTTTTATAAATGTAATCTATGGTTTTTCTTTTGATTGAAGCTGCTTTTTTCATTTTCTTTCTCTTGCGCTTTTTTCAGCAGCGTATATTAAGTATTTGGAAAGAGAAATAACTGCGATGCTTAGCAAAAAAAGGACAAGCCCTAAAAAGATAAGACTGCTTACATGGAGTTTGGTAACTGCTTCTGAAAGCTCATTTGCAAGAGTTGACGCTATTGTGCTTGAAGGAGAAACAATAGATGCCGAAATCTTATGTTGGTTGCCTATCACAAATGTCACCGCCATAGTTTCGCCGAGCGCCCTTCCGAGAGCAAGAAAGGTAGCCCCTATAATTCCTTTTTTTGCGTAAGGGAGAAGTATTCCAAAAGAAACTTCCGCTTTGGTCGCTCCGATTGCGTAAGCGGATTCCCTAACCATATTGGGAACAAGAAGAAGAAGTTCTCTGCAAATCGAAACAATTAATGGCAGAACCATAATTGAAAGAATAATTGAAGCAGTAAAAATTCCGATTCCCATAGGAGGACCTTCAAAGAGGGGAGATTCGGGAAATCTCTCTTTCAAAGGAATGTAAATATGTTTTGAGATAATTGGAGCAAGGACAAAAAGCCCCCACATTCCGTATATAATGCTCGGCACAGCGGATAAAAGCTCAACACCGATTGAAACAGGCCTGCTTAGAGAGGGTGGCGAAATCTCCGTCAAAAAAAATGCTGTTAAAATCCCAACAGGAAACGCTATAAAAATGGCAATTATTGAGGTTGCAACGGTTCCGTAAATTTGCGGAAGAGCGCCGTAAATATCTTTTACTGGATCCCACTTCGTTCCCAAAAGAAAATTTAAACCGAACATTTTGATTGCCGGAATGCTGTCAAAAATCAGCGAAGAAAATATGACAAATATTATTGAAAAAACTACTAAAGCGGATAAAAAGGAGAGAACTTCAAATAAAGTTCTCTCTTTTTTTGAAAATGGAATTTTCAATTTAGTTGCTCCAAACTTTTTTCCCGCCTGAAACAATTTTTTCAGACCAGGCTTTTTCAATCATATTATAAACATTCTCAGGTATTGGAATGTAATCAAGTTCAAGAGCGAATTTTGAACCTTCTCTAAAACACCAATCAAAAAACTGAAGCATAGTTTTTGCTTTTTCAAAGTTTTGCTGATTTTTGTGGATAAGAATAAAACTTGCTCCTGTTATAGGCCAAGAATCTTTTCCGGGCTGGTCGGTAAGAATCAGATAAAAATGGTCTGCTTTTTCCCATTTTGCATTTAAGGCTGCTGCTTGAAATGATTCAGATGAGGGAACAACAAAGTTGCCATCTCTGTTTTTGATTTTTGCCGCTTTCAATTTGTTTTGAAGGGCATAAGCGTATTCTACATAACCTATTGCCCCATCTGTCTGTTTGACATAAGAAGCGACACCCTCGTTGCCTTTTCCACCCACTCCTGCAGGCCATTCAACCGCTGTTCCGAACCCTACGAGATTTTTCCATTTTGGATTGGCTTGGGAAAGGTAATGGGTAAAGAGGAATGTTGTTCCTGAACCGTCCGCACGATGAACAACAGTAATATCTTTTGCAGGAAGTTTAATGTTCGGGTTTAACTTCGCCAATTTGGGGTCGTTCCATTTCTTAATTTCACCAAGGAATATTAAAGCAAGAGTTTCTCCGTCAAGATTTATTTCAAGATTTTGAATTTCAGCAAGGTTGAATGTGGGAACAACGCCTCCTATAATCATTGGAAACTGAATCAGCCCTTTTGTGTCAAGTTCTTCAGCCTTTAACGGGGCATCAGAAGCGCCGAAGTCAACAGTTTTATTTGAAATTTGCTGGATTCCTCCACCAGAGCCGATCGACTGGTAGTTCATCTTAAGCCCTGTAAGTTTCTGATATTCGTAAGCCCATTTTCCATAAATAGGGTAAGGAAATGAAGCCCCAGCCCCAGTTAGACTCTTTGTTTGTGAAAACAAACCTACGCAAAACAGCGCCGTCATAAACAAAATTGCGATTTTTTTCATACCAAATCTCCTTTCTAAAAACATCAGGTTAAATAGTATGAAAAAAACATTTCAGAACCTTTTCTGAATTATTGCGATTTCGCAACAATTCATTCTAAAGGCAGAGTAACAATAAATTTTGTGCCCTTTCCAATTTCGCTTTGCAAATTTATTTCGCCCTTAAGAAGTTTAAGAGAGTGTTTTACTATTGACAACCCAAGCCCCGTTCCTCCGCTTTTTTTTGACCTGTGGTCATCTATCCTGAAAAATCTCTCAAAAACTCTTTCTCTATATTCTTCAGGTATTCCCTCGCCTGTATCCTCAATTTCAAAGACAACTTTTTCTTGGTTTCTTGTCGCTCTTAAAAACACTTTTCCATTTTCTTTGTTGTATTTCACTGCGTTTTCAAAAATGTTCTTTAAAATAGACTCCAAAAGAACATAATCGCTTTTAACAATCAAATCTTCAGGAATTTCTAAAGAAACTTCCAAGTTCATTTTGGTTATCAACGCATCAAGTCCTGATTGCAACTCTTCAAATAATTCTTTTATTTTTATCTCTTCATATTTAAATTGATAATTGCCTTCTTCAATTCTTGAAAGGGAAAGAAGGTCGTTTAAGAGAGAATTTATCCTTTCGACCTGATTTTTCAATCTCTCAAAATAATCCTTTCTTATTTTTTCTTCTTTTTCTCCCTCAAGCACCTCAATCATTGACGAAATTGCTGAAATGGGTGTCCTCAATTCATGAGAGACATTAGCAACAAGATCATATTTTATTCTTTCAAGATTCTTCTCAACGCTGACATCGATAATGGAAAGAGCATAATTTTCTTTGAAAAGAGGTATGTATGTAGTTTCAAAAGTTCTACCTTTCCCTTTTCCCGATTCTACAAGAACTTCACTCTTTGGTATTTTTTCTTCCTTGGCTTTGCTCACAAAAGAGTTTAATGAAGGAATTGATAACGAAGCCAAAGGCGCTTCATTGTTAAAATATGGGAACATTTTTAAAAGTGTGTCGTTTGCAACAACCACATTTGAGTTTTCATCAAAAAGCATTAGCCCTTCGGGGATAGAATTGATTAAAGAGAGAAGTTCCTTTTCCCTTTTTATAGATTTCTCCTTATATTTTAGAAGTTCATTTGCAAGGTTATTAAATTCTTCGGCTATTTCCCTGAAATCTTTTCCTTTCACATCATCAAGTCTCGCCATAAAATCACTGTTTCTAATTCTTTTTAATCCTATTTTGAGTTCATTAAAACTTGAGAAAACGCTTTTCTGGACAAAATAAGCGCCGATTATGGAAAAGGAAACAGAAAGAATGATCAGAAAGAAAGGTGAAAGATGCTTGAAGAAAAAAGCCTCAAGTAGCAAAAATGAAAGAATAAGAAAAAAAGTTCTTTTAAAATAGTTCATTTAATTTCTCTTAATCTGTAGCCCAGCCCTCTGACTGTTTCTATAATCTTGCCGCTTTTTTTCATTTTTTCCCTCAATCTCGCTATGTGAACATCAACCGCTCTTTCATCGACTTCTTCACCGCTATCCCAAAATTGTGAAATAATCTGATTTCTTGTAAATAACTTTCCCGCATTTAAGATAAAATGGGAAAGAATTTTAAATTCCATCGGAGTCAGGTCAAACGCTCCATCAGCGTCTCCCGCCTGATATGAAAGCAAATTAACCCAAACCTCTCCAAATCTCACGACTTTTTCTTCAACAGAATCGCCTTGAGAGATTTTGTATCTTCTCATTACTGCCTTTATTCTTGCTATCAGTTCCTCTTTCTTGAATGGTTTAACTATATAATCGTCAGCCCCCAAATTCAAGGCGTCAACAATATTTATTTCAAGCGATTTTGCTGTAACCATAATGATTCCTGTTTTGGAAAATTTCTGGTCATTTCTCAAAATTTTCAAGATGTCTATTCCCGATAGTTTTGGAAGCATCCAATCAAGAAGAATGATATCCGGAATTTCCGTTTTGAATCCAACAAGTGCTTCGGTGCCATCCTCGTATGCAGAAACAATATAATCTTCCCTTTCAAGAAGGATTTGCAAGCTTTCTCTTATGTCATCTTCGTCTTCAACAATCGCTATTCTTTCCTGCATAAAAGCCTCCTTATATTAAGCATTATATAAAATGGCTCTAAAAACTCCAAGTTTTTGAGTTTTTCTTAAACTTTAGTAAAATGTGACTTATGAAAGAAGAAATATTAGTTGAATGCTCGCATATTGAAAAATTTTATGGCAAAAAACAGGCATTAAAAGGAGTTGATCTAAAACTATTTGCAAATAAAATAACATTTCTTATGGGTGAAAACGGCGCGGGAAAATCAACTTTATGCAAAATATTGGCTCTTCTTTCCAAAGAGAGCAATGGTAAAATACTTTACAAAAGAAGGGAAATAAAAGGAAATTTAAGAGACGAATATAAGAAAGTTTTGGGATATCTTTCTCATCAAACTTTTATTTACAACCATCTCACTGCTTTGGAAAATCTCAATTTTTTTGCAAACCTTTACGGAATAACAAATAAGAAAGAGAAAATAGAACAAGTTATGAGCAGTTTTGGATTAACGGAATACAAAAATCAAATTGCTGGAACATTTTCAAGGGGGCTGCAACAAAGACTTTCTCTTGCAAGAACACTTTTAAATGACCCAACTGTTCTTTTGCTTGACGAGCCATTTGCAGGTTTGGATCCAAGTGCGCTATACAATTTGGCACAAATTCTCTCCGAACTAAAAACCAGAGAAAGAACAATCCTTGTGGTAACGCACGAAATAGATGACACCGTTGAAATTGCTGATAATTTTATTATTCTGAAACAGGGCAGAAAGGTTTTTGAAGACACTTTTTATTCAAAGGAAAACTTAAAGAATACTTATTTTGAATTTTTCGGCGGCGTGAAACAATGAATTTTCTTAAAGTAATATTTTTTGTTTTTATCAAAGATATTAAAGATGAGTTGAGAAGAAAAGAAAATATTTTGTCTTCCCTTTTTTTCCAACTTCTTTCTTTGGTTCTTATCCATTTTGCAGTAGATATGACATCAATTGATTTGTCCAAAGAAGGCGCAGGACTGATGTGGCTGATAATTATTTTTGCGGGAACAATTTTTATGCAAAATATTTTTAGAAAAGAAGAAGAAAATGGCGTCTTTCTTGCCCTTCTGCTTGCCCCTGTTGACAGGGCGGCAATTTATCTTGCCAAGTTTTTTGTATCTTTTATTTTCTTGACAATTCTTGAAGTTTTTCTTTTTTTCCTTTCATTTTTCTTTTTCGGAGCCGCTGTTTTTGACTCTCCTTTGCAGTTGCTAATTTTGGCAATCGGGGTAAATGTTGGCTTTTCAGCATTGGGGACCTTGATCTCTTCTCTTTTAATAAACCAAAAAGGGTCTTCAATTTTGTATCCGCTTTTGCTTTATCCTTTGCTTTTTCCACTTTTTGCTGCGGCTGCTGCTTTGACTCAATCCACATTAAAATCATCGCTGGCATTTTCTGACCCTTGGTTGCGCTTGATAATCCTCTTTGATATTATTTTTCTTGCAGTCTCTTCAATGCTTTTTGAATCTGCTGTGGAGGAATGATTTTGAAAAAACTTCTTAGGAAATGGGCGACGCTTTTTTCAATTTTAGCCCTTTTTACAAATATCTTAGCGCTTTTGATGGTCTTCTTTTACGCCCCAACAGAAGTTCAGATGGGCGAGGTTCAAAAAATATTTTATTATCATGTCCCTTGCGCCATAGCATCTTATTTTATGGTTTTCATATCTTTTGTTTTCAGTATAGCGTTTCTTGTAAAGAAAGATGAAAAATACGACATTTGGGCTTACGCCGGGGCAGAAGTTGGACTGGTTTTTATCCTTTGCGTATTGGTTTCAGGACCTATTTGGGGAAAAGCGGCTTGGGGAAAATGGTGGGTTTGGGAGCCAAGATTGACAACATTTCTTATTATTTTCCTGATTTATTTTTCTTATATCCTCGTAAGAATTTTTGGAAAGCAGGACACAAAAACACTAAAAGTGGCTTCTGTATTTAGTATCATAGGATTTCTTGATGTTCCTCTTGTCAACAGAGCAGTCTATTGGTGGGGGTCAATTGTCCATCCCAAAAGTGTGTCGCTTGAGCCTCAGATGAAGTTGACTTTCTTTGTTTCCCTTTTATCTGTAATAATATTATCTTTAAGTTTTCTTTTTTGGAGAGTTTCTGTCGATGAAAGGGTTATAGATAATGATTAGTCATCTTCTTCAATCATCTTCAAAAGACACATCATTTTATCTCTTTCTTGCTTACATTTTAATTGGAGTTATAATTTTCTCTTACATATTGTCTCTTTTTCTTAAGGCGAGAGATAAGAAGAAGGAGTAAAAATGGCAGAAAGACTTATTGCTTTATTGAGTGATTTTGGCTGGCAGGATCCTTGGATCGGGCAGATGAAGTCGGTCATTTATCAAGAAAATCCAAACGCAAAAATTGTTGACCTTTGTCACGAACTTCCCTCTTTTGATATTTTTTCGGCAGGATTTAAACTTTTCCGTGCTTTTAAAGACTTTCCCGTATATTTGGTTTTTGTTTGCGTTGTGGATCTGGGAGTTGGAGGAAAAAGAAGACCTATACTTGTTGTCACGGAAGACCATTATTTCATAGGTCCGGACAACGGGATATTTTCTTTTATTTACAAGACAGAAAATGTTAGACAGGTTCTTCATATAAATGCCACTCACTATTTTAGACAACCAGTTAGCAATACATTTCAGGGAAGAGATATTTTGGCACCAGTTGCAGCGAGGCTTTCAGAGGGAATTGAAGTTTACAAACTTGGCGACCCTATTGAAGATTATACGCAAATACCAATTCCAGATGAAAAAATTGAAGATGGAAAATTGAAAGGAGCAATCTGCGGAAGAGACAAATTTGGAAATCTTATAACAAATATAAGGTTTTCTTCAATAAAGGAACTTGCCGCAACCACCAAGATGAGCACTTTTTCTGTTTTTGTTCAAAACAAAGAGATAAAGCTTGTTGGCGGAGGTTACGAACAAAAACTTCCAATTTTTGCAATTTTAAATTCCTCTAATTTGATAGAGATTGCCTGTCCATCATCTTCAGCTGCAGATTTTTTGGGAATTGACAAACTGCCTTTGGCGGTTGAAATTGCCGGAATCAAATAAAAAATAAAGGGCAGTAAAACTGCCCTTTTTCATAGGGGGAGTGGAGGGTGATACATAATTAAAAACGCTTTTCTGAGAATTTTATTCCCGAGATTTGCTTTATATGATAAACCCAGATTTGTCATTAAAAAACTTTGACAAGCATTGGAGATTGTTCAGGGAAAATGGAAGATAAGTGCACATAGGCGCTGGGGGGTGAGATGCAAGGAAGACGAGGGTGGGCAAACCGGAGGTGAACTTATGTTCATTGAGGATTTGACCCCCGAAGTCTGACGCAGCAGATTACCCCCCACCGCCGG
>JAAZNT010000208.1 GCA_012798145.1 Thermoanaerobaculaceae bacterium
GCGACATTGAATCCTTCTATGATTCCAAGCGCTTCAACATTATTTATCAAAGTTGCCTGACTTATTGCTGGAAAGATATCTTGGTGAAGGTTAGGTATTACAATTGAGTCGGCGATGCATTCGGGGGCAACTTTTTCTCCTGCCTGAATTGATGAATAGCAGGCGGCGACATCTCCCCTTACAAGAACGATATACTTGCCAGAGCATATTGACCTGCTCATTAAAAGTTCAACATCAGACGCTTTAAGCATCAAGTCTGTTGCCTCAATGCCTTTAGCAATTGATGTAAGTTCAAGAAGCCCTATTGCGTTTCTTTCGGCTTTTATTTCCATTTAATCTCCCTATTTAGTTTCCACAACAATCTTCTCTTTGTCAACCTCTTTAACAACTCCAGAAATGGATGAGAAAATTCTGCTTCCCAATTTTCCCTCTTCAGTTTCAGCGACAAGTTCTTCTCTTGCAACATTCTGCCCTTTTTTGACAAGAGGTTTGGCGGGCTCTCCCCTGTGCTGATTCAATTTCAAAAATACTTTATCTGGCTTGAATTTTGAATCCAAGAATTTATGAGGTCTTATAAATTCTTCAAGACCAAGCCGTCTTACAAGAAGAGTTGTTGGAGTTCTCCTGTAATTATACATAGGATTGATTTCACAAAATTCCTTTTTAGGTTTAAACCCTTGTTCAAAAAGATTTCTTCTGCTTAAAATCATTACTTTTGCGGGATCCAGATCTTCAGGGCAGGAATAGAGAGAGCATAAAGAACATTCACAGCAGTAAAGAGAAGACGCCTGATAAGGAAATTTCTGCTTCAAATCCATACTAACCGAAATCATCGCCTTGTGGGGTTTCACTCCGTGCCCCAAAAGATCTCTCGGACACAAATCTGAACACCTCATACATTGGTCGCAGGTGTAGGCGATTTTTTCAATGTTATGTTTTGTTCTTGTTTTCTTCAAAATGAGAGAGTGCTTTTCCGGAAGAACAACTATTCCCGAATCACCCTTTGTTACGGGAATGTTTAGATCATCTGAAACAAACCCCATCATAGGTCCGCCGATTATGAATTTTTTATTATTTGTATTAACTTTGAGAAAATCAAGAATATCAATCCATTTAGTTCCTATCGGAACTTTCAGAGTTGTCGCTTCTTCGACATCGCCGGAAACGGTAACAAATTTATCAACAAGTGGCTTGTTTATTCCTATGTTGTATAAGGTTTCAACATTCTGAACGACAACTCCAACATCAAGAGGGATTCCACCTTTTGGGATTAATCTTTTTGTCACATCGTAAACAAGCAAAAATTCATCGCCCGAAGGGTAAGTGTCTTCAAGTTGAAAGATAGAGACATCATCTGGAACTTCGCTATTTAACTTTTCAATCAATTTTTTGTGTTTCCTTTTTATTCCTATAAAGCATTTAACTGCAGAGATGCACTCCTTTGCCAAAAGAAGCCCTTTCAAAAAATCATCAAAGAAATGTTCAAGTATTGTTTCATCCTTGTAGAGAAGAGGCTCGCATTCTGCCGCATTTGCTATTAAAATCTCCGCTTTGCCTGAAAGTTTTATGTGCGTTGGAAATGCCGCTCCGCCCGCGCCTACAATCCCGTTTCTTTTTGCGATATCTTTTGCGCTTTGCATAAAGCAAACCTCCAATCACTTAAATTATCAAGATAACCGCAAAAATTCAAGAGGAGAGAGAAAATATTGTGCGAGGGCGGAAGGGCGAAATGATTATAAGATTTAGAATACAGGGCAAAGAAAGGAAAATAATCATCAGTTCTAAAATACATTTTAAAAGCTGAAATCCACAAATTGCAATTTTCAAACTTGAAAAACAAAAAGAAAAGGGCGGAGAAATCCCCCGCCCTTGATTCACTGCTTCTTTTCAATTACAAGAACTTTTGGGTTTTTAGATGGCATTTCCTCAGGCTGACAAGGGTATCCAAAAATCGCATCAAAGTTATAGTTGACCTCAAGCATATTATTATTTTTAAA
>JAAZNT010000209.1 GCA_012798145.1 Thermoanaerobaculaceae bacterium
AAAGCAAATGGCTTCCGAAAAGACGAAGTCTTTGCGGATGACAAAAAAGAAGTCTTGAAAAGCGCTTGCGCTTTTAAGAGACTTTGATTTTTGTCAACATAAAAACGCAAAGCGTTTTTTGAGCCATTTGCGGAGTTAAGTTAAAGAGGAAGACTGCTTCGCTTGTCAAAGCTTCGAAGATAATCTCGCAGTGACAGCGTTGTTTTGAGGAAACCTCACCCTACCCTCTCCTGAAAGGCGAGGGCTGTTTTTATCCCAAATTTGTCATCAAAAAGACTTTGACAACCGATTAGAGATTGATTAGGGAAAATGGAAATTTTGTATGAAGATTTTTGATTATGTTTCAGGTTACCGAAGGCAAACTGCCTGCCGATTGTTTGTTTGGTTATCTTCCATTTTCTCTAATGAAAGTTCTTAGAAAAATTTATTCTATTGACAAATTTGGGATTATTTTTCATTTGCTTAAACGCCAACAATCTTTCTCTTTTCAAGTAATTTTCCTTCTCCTGAACAACTCTTGACACAAAAAAAATTTTTTTCCTAAAATATATTGGGAGGTGAAAGATGAGGTTTAAACTAATTCTATTTTTAATTTTTTCTTTGGTGGCAGGTTTGGTTTTTGGTTCGGAATTTAACGCTGTTTCCCCCTTTGTTGAAAATCTTGGACAAGTTGATAATTCAATTCTTTTCTATTCTCAAAATAGTTGGGGAAATGTTGTTGTTCAAAGAAATGGGATTGTTTTTGAGATTAAAGATGGCGAAGAGCATTTCAAAAACCTTTATCTGAAATTTAAAAATTACGAGAAAATAGAAATAATTGGAGAAAATCCTTCAGAAACATATTTCAACTTCATAAAGGGGCTGGAAGCAGATAAATGGATAAAAGATGTGAAAGTTTATGAAAATTTAAGAGTTACAGGAATTTCAAAAAATGAGGATTTCCTGATATCTTCTTCTCAAAGCGGAAAGCCGTTTTTATCAATCCAAGACAACCTCAAAAACTATTTTTATCTTGACGCTGACATACCAGCACAATTTGATGACGGACACTTAACTGTTCAATTAAAAAATGGAACTTTTGAACTTAACTTAACCCAAAAGATACAAGATTTTTACGATAAAAGCCCAGAATCTCAAAGCATAGTCTTTTCAACATATTTAGGCGGAACCTATTCAGACCACGCTTTTGATTTAGCGCTTGACCAATCAGGAAATGTTGTGGTTTCTGGAAACACATATTCAACAGATATCCCTGTCCCAAATGGATATGACACAACAAAGGGGACAACTTGTGATATGTATATAGCAAAACTGTCAAGCGATGGACAAAATCTTTTATGGGGCACATACATTGGCGGGACTTATGAAGAAGCGGCTTTTTCAGTGAAGGTAAATTCTCTTGGAGAAATTGTTTTTGGGGGAAGAGCAAACGCAGATACGCCGGCGCCAAATGTAACCCAAAGTTCAGAGAACTACCAAATCTATATTGGAAAACTCTCCTCAGATGGAAGAAATCTTCTTTTTGGGACAAAACTCGGCGGAGGTCAACTTTCAAGGTTGGTTCTTGATTCTTCAGACAATATCTATTTTGTTGCGCACACAAGCAAATCAAATCTTGCCTGTTTAAACGGTTATGATTGCTCATTTAATGGAGGACCAAGCGACCTCTATATTGGTAAACTCAATTCTTCAGGAACGCTCGTTGGTTCAACCTATTTGGGAGGAAGCGATAGCGATGGTAATGAATATCAATATTCTTTTAGTTCCTTCGATTATTCAATAGGTCCTTGCATCGCACTTGATTTTGACGGAAACATTATAGTTGCAACAAAAACCGAATCGACAAACATTCCAATAGTTGGTGGTTATCAGCAAACTTTCAAAGGAAATGCCGACCTTTATATTGTCAAACTGTCAAGCGATTGCTCAAATCTTCTTGCCTCAACATACTTAGGGGGTTCTTCAATTGATTTAATTGGAGGCCTTGCCGTTGAAGGACAGAACAACATAATTGTCGCCGGAAATTCAAGGTCAACAGATATGCCAGTTTTAAACGCATATCAGTCAACAAATAAAAGCGACAGCGGAAAAGAAGACGGCTATGTTGCGAAACTTAACTCAAATCTTTCTCAACTTATCTTTGGAACATACATAGGAGGAAAAAATATTGATTTAATAAGAGCAATAAGTGTTGACGGCGGTGGAAATATTCTTATAACGGGAGTTACATACTCAACCGATTTCCCCCTTGCAAATCCATTGCAGAGCGGTCTTTCCTCATCATCTTCAAACGATAATTTCATTTCCCTTTTAGGTAAGACTGGAAACACTCTTTTGGAAAGCACCTATTTTGGAGGAAACTATGCTGAAAGCCCATACTCTATTATTTTTTCCCCTTTTGATAATGCTTTGATTTGTGGAAGAACATCATCAAGAAATTTCCCCACAGCAAACGCATACAGAAACACTTTAACTGGAGAATGGGATATTTTTGTTTCAAAGCTTTCAATGTCCTCTCTTGCAAGTTGCAATATAACTTGCTCTGCAAATGTTCCTTATAGAGCCAAACCAAATGAAAATGTTTCTTTTACCTCAACAATTAGTGTTGACCCTGAAGGATGCTCTTCATATTCGGTTCTATGGGATTTTGGCGATGGCTCAACTTCAACAGAATTGAATCCAACACACAAATATACTACAGAGGGAAGCTATTCATGGAAACTGAAAGTTACAGGCAACAATGCTCCGAATTGTAATAAAAGCGGTGTTATTGTAATAACAAACTCTTTATGCGAGATTGAATGTTCTGCTACCGTTCCCCCATGGGCGATGTTGAATAGCCCTGTAACTTTCTCTGCTTCTGCAAACTCTTCCCAATGTCCCGACCCGATAACTTATCTTTGGGATTTTGGAGACGGTTCAACTTCAACAGAACAAAATCCAGTTCACACTTACACAAAAAAAGGGACATACACTTGGAAACTTACAGTATCCTCAGGAATTGTAAATTGCGAGAAGAGCGACACTATTTACATAGACACAGAAAGGCCTTGTGTAGAAATTGGGGATCTAAAATTTTGCGCCGATTTGATAAACACAGATGGTTCAAAATATACTTTAAGTGGAGATGTATCAGTCAATAACATCTTGTTTTTTACCAATACAGTGGAAGTCATAAAAATCAACAGCGCCACAGGAAGTCTATACACCATCGGAAATCTTTATGTCAAAAATATAGATGGAAGCGATGAAACAATCCTTAAGGGACCTTTTACAACATTTGTTGATGGAATTTACAAAAGTTTTACAGAAATGGATGGCCCCCCGATTTATGACCTTAATCTTTTGAACCTCCCTCTTGAGGTTAACGGAAGTGAAATAAGTATAGAAGATGATGGCATTCTTGTAACTCCATTTTTGAATATAGGTGTTGAGCCGGTTATCCTTGCAAGAGTTCAAATGTCTCTTCTTCTTGTTCCCAATGAAACGAAGCACATTCTTTCTGTTGAAGTTGTAGATGGAAGTTTAACCCCTTCAATAACAGTAAGTTCATTTTCATTGACATACAACCCACAGGAGCAATCAATAACAGGAAGCGCTTCAATTGGATTGCCTTTCCTTGATGTTGCTTCAATTGATGCTTCAGTTGAGTTTAAACCGGGGTGTCTGGATGGATTCTCAATTAAAATTGGGCTTCCTCAAGGCATTCCACTTGGGACTTCCGGTCTTGAAATAGATGGTTTTATTCTTGAAGTTGATAATTTATGCGAACCCGCCCACCTTTATATTTTTATCGGAGGAGATATAGCGATAGCGGAAGTTCCATCAGAAATCATAGCCCTCGAACATGTTGGGCTCGGGTATCAGGTTCCTTATACATTAATAATTGACGGTGGAACTCTTTCCTTCCTTGGTTACGGACTTGCAAGTATGGGCGGAACGATTTGTGTCAACCCGCCGTCAGTTTCAGCGTATGGA
>JAAZNT010000210.1 GCA_012798145.1 Thermoanaerobaculaceae bacterium
GCAAAGAGGTAGCAATAGGTTACGATAGAAGATTCTTATCTGAAGATTTTGCCAAAGTATCTGCCGAAGTGTTTGCAGGAAACGGAATTAAAGTCTATTTAAGCCCCGAAGCAATTCCAACTCCTTATGTGTCCTTTTTTGTCAAAAAGAATCAAATTCCAATTGGAGTTATGATAACGGCAAGCCACAATAACTACAAATATAATGGATTCAAAATTAAGGAGAGTTTTGGGGGCAGCGCCTTTCCGGAAACAACAAGAGAAGTTGAAAGCTTTATTGGAAAAAGCCCTGTAAGAACAATCTCTTTCAGAGAGGCAAAAAGACAGGAAAAGATTGTTGAGACTCCTTTTGATGACGGCTACGAGCAACTTATTGAATCGCTTGTTGACCTTACATCGATAAGAAATTCAAATCTGAAAGTTGTTGTGGATTCAATGAACGGTGTTTGTGGCTACAAACTTGCTCATTTTATCCAAAGACCAACATGTCAAGTGACGACCTTAAGGGGAGAAAGAGACACAATGTTTGGAGGGCTTGCTCCAGAGCCGAAGGAAGAGTATTTGGGGCTTCTTTCAGAGTGTGTTGTTGAAAAAAATGCCGATATAGGACTTGCAAATGACGGTGACGGTGACAGGACAGCGGGAGTTCACACCGACGGGAAATTCTTTTCGCCGCTTGAAATGATTGCCCTTCTTGCCCTCTATCTTATCGAGAAAAGAAATATGAGCGGGCTTCTTGCGACAAACAACGCCAATACTCTCTACCTTAAAAAAATAGCAGACGACCACAACCTTCCTTGTCGAAATACTCCGGTTGGTTTTAAGTACATAGCAGAACTGATGCTTAAAGAGCCACTTTTAATTGGAGGAGAAGAGAGCGGTGGGATAACAATTCAAGGGTATCTTCCAGAAAGAGACGGTATTTTGATAGACCTTCTTTTGTGTGAAATGATTGTTAAGAGTGGCAAATCTATAAAGGAACTTCTTAATGAAATTTATAAGCGATACGGCGAATTCCATTTCAGGAGAAGAGACTTTGGAGTTGAATCTGAAAAAGGAATGCGTCAGGTCAAGAAACTTGCTGAAAATCCTCCAAAAGAGTTGTGCGGATACAAAGTTGTCGATGTTGACTGCCTTGACGGGACAAAATTGTTTCTTGAATCGGGAGGATGGATTTTATTCAGACAGTCTGGAACAGAACCTGTTTTGAGAATATACACGGAGATGCCCAAAATTGAAGAACTTGACGAAGTGATTTCTCAGGGGATGAAAGCACTTGGACAGGCAGACCAGAAGTGAACTTAATGAAAGATTTGGAGGATTGAAATTATGAAGAAACTTTTATATGGCTTAATACTATCTCTTTTGCCCATTTTTGCTTTTGCTCAAGATCCGGCTGGTTTTGTTGTCAATTACGACGCCTGTCTTGAATGTCAGGGAGAAAACTGCGGAGCTGAAATTCCAATTGAATTTGAGGGCGCCGCCTTCATTAAAGTGCATCTGAAACAACTCTTTTTGCCTGAAGAGGCGGTTCTTGAATTTTGGAGCGGGGACAAAAATAAACAATATTTTGTTTTCAGCGGGCCTTTCTCCGGGAGTTTATACCTTCCTTCCCTTTTGGGAGAGAGGTGTTTCCTGAGATTGAATGGAGAAGGGGCAAAACTTTCTATAGATAAAGTTGGGATAGGAATTAAAGAGGATTTTGAAAAAACTCCCGAAAGGGTTTGTGGAAACGACGACCGCCTTGACCCTGCCTGCTATGACAATAATTATAGAAGCGCTGGCGACAAAGTCGGACGAATTATGTTTGAGATAAATGGCTTGCTTTATTACTGCAGCGGCTTCCTCGTTTCAAACGACGGTCTTTTTGTGACGAACCAGCATTGCATACAGAATCAGGATGCGGCTGATTCCGCAGAAGTATGGTGGAAGTATGAGAATTCAACCTGCGGAGGAAGCAATGCTTCCTACGACACAGTTTCAAGTTCTGCGGATCTTATTGTCACAGACGCGGGAACAGATATTTCAATATTAAAATTCAAATATGACAATCCCGCTTCAAGATATGGATTTCTTGAACTTGACGACAGAAAACTTGAAAAGGGGGAGATAATTTGGATACCTCAACATCCTCTTGGAGGTCCGAAAAAATTTGCAGTCCACAGCGATTCCGACGGCGGAGCAACAGTACTTGAAGTTGGACTTAAAGGGGTTAGGGTCAATCAAGCGATAGGATACAACCTTGATGTGGAGGGTGGGTCAAGCGGCTCTCCTGTTCTTGATTCTCAAAACAAAGTCGTCGCTGTTCATACATTTACAGCCGAAAACAAGGATTGTAAAGACCCTGACCTCAACAAAGGAATTAAGATGCAATATCTTTATCCTATTATTTATCCCTACCTTGTATCCTGCAACGGCAATCCACCAACTATAACTCAAATTAAATATGTTGTTAAAGAGAGAAGGTTCAAACTTAAAGGAGAAGGCTTTATGGAGGATTCTGTTATTCTTGTAAACGGAGTCGCCCAAAGCACTCATTACAAAAAAGACGGCTCCCTTGTTTGCGCAATGTTTGACAGGATCTGGAGGGGAGACACTGTAAGCATTGAAGTCTTCAATCCGCAAAGCGGATGCAAAAGTGAGAAAAGTTATTTTACAAGGCGCTGAAGTTTAAAAAAATGGCTTTGGAAAAATTTGCCCGGGGAATTGAAGAATTTGGTGAAATAATTATTCTTGGAGCAAAAACGGTGAAAACTGTTTTTACAACAAAACCCGACATTCCCCAAATATCCTATCAAATGGTCTTAATGGGTTCCCAATCAATGAATATTGTTATGGTGACGGGACTTTTTGTCGGAATGGTTCTCGCCATCCAGACAGCCTACACTCTTGCTGCCTTTGGCGCAAAGCTTTACATAGGAGAAGTTGTCTCAGTTTCAATGACAAGGGAGTTGGGTCCTGCACTTATTAGTCTTCTTGTTGGAGGAAGGGTTGGAGCAGGAATTACTGCTGAACTTGGAACTATGAATGTAACAGAGCAAATTGACGCGTTAAGGTCTATGGGCGCTGACCCGGTAAAAAAACTTGTATCGCCAAGACTCATTGCCTTTGTGATAAGTCTTCCAATTCTCGTCCTGATAGCAAACGCTATGGGAGTTTTGGGAGGATATTTTATTTCGGCGCTTGAACTTGACATCAGCGGAAAATTCTATATGAACCATGTTTTTAGGATGCTTAAGTTCAATGATGTTTTTTCGGGTCTTGGAAAAACACTTTTTTTTGCGGTTTTTGTAACATTAATTGCCTGCAGAAACGGATTTAAGGCGCAAGGCGGAGCGGATGGGGTCGGAAGGGCTACCACTTCAACTGTTGTGCTTTCCGCTATTACGATCTTGATATCCAATTTCTTCCTTACGAAGCTTTTCTTAATCTTGTAAAAATGAAACCTTTTGTTCAATGTTCAGGAATAAAAAAATCGTTTGGCTCAAAAGAAGTTTTAAAAGGAGTTGATTTAATAGTTGAAGAGGGCAAAACGCTCGTAATTCTTGGAGGTTCTGGCAGTGGAAAATCTGTTCTTTTGAAAATCATAATTGGATTGTTAAAGCCGGATTCGGGAAGAATTTTCATTGAAGGGGAGGATGTGACTGATTACTCAGAGAAGGAGTTGTTATCAATAAGAAGGAAGATATCTTATATGTTTCAATGGGGGGCGCTCTTTGATTCAATGACCGTTTTTGACAATGTTGCTTTTCCTTTAAGAGAGATGGGTGTTTCAGAAAATGAAGTTGAAGAGAGGGTAGCAGAAAAACTGAGTATTCTTGGGCTAAAAGACGCCGGAAAACTTTTTCCGCAGGATCTTTCTGGAGGAATGAAAAAAAGAGTCGCCCTTGCAAGGTCGATTATTTCTGAGCCAAAATGTATTTTGTACGATGAGCCCACTGCAGGACTTGATCCAATAACTGCAAATCAAATAAACAAATTGATAAGAAAAATGCAGCAAATGCTTAACATCACATCGGTTGTTGTTACCCACGACATTAAATCAATGTTTTATGTCGCAGACAAGGTTGCCTTTCTTTATGAAGGCATTATAAATTTTTATGGCGATATAGCAGAGGCGGAAAAAAGTGGAAGCGATACACTAAAAGAATTTATTTATGGAGGAGAGCGAAATGGGGTCTGAGAATAAAAGTCAAGCTTTAAAGATAGGCTTTTTTGTGGCTTGCGGATTAGCGGTTCTTGGAATAGCAATCCTCGGGATAACTTCAAAGCAAAGGATATTTGAAAGAAAAGTTGAATTTTACAGTTTATTTGAAGATGCGGCGGGGCTTAAAGAGGGAAGTGCTGTGA
>JAAZNT010000211.1 GCA_012798145.1 Thermoanaerobaculaceae bacterium
CGATAGAATCAAAGCGGCGGAATATGTCGCAAACTGCGCGGGGGAAATATACTCCCCCGCCCTTGATGTGGGAGCGGGAAGGGGAACTTTGTCAAGAGCGCTTGCCAAAAAGGGGCTTTCTGTCACTGCCGTTGACATAAACAAGTCCGACCTTGAATTTGCAAAATATATCGCCGAAAAAGAGGGTCTAATAAACAAAATCCAATTTCTCTCCCTCGACGCAACATCTCTTCCATTCAAAGACAAATCCTTTAAAACTATCGCAATGATGAATGTTCTTCACCATCTTGAAATCAAAGAAGGCGAAAAAATATTGAGCGAAATGTCAAGAGTTCTATCTGAAGAGGGAAAAATGATTATAGCTGAATTTGACAAAAAGGGCTTTGAAATCGTTTCTCAAGCCCACCAGAGCGAGGGAAGCGTCCACGAAACAAGCCGTTTTACTTTGCAAAAAGCCTCTTCATTTCTGAAAAAAAACAACATGGATGTTGTTTTAAAATCCAATTCCAACTTTAATGAAATTCTGGTCTTTCAAAAAAGAGCTTTTTAACAATTTCAATTTGTGTTAAAATTTTAGTTTAAGGTTTTTTGGCTATGAAAAGCGTAAAGTTGACGGCATCTATTGGGTTGTTCCTTCTCATTTCAGCAACATCTGCTGCCACTTTTCATCACCACGACGGGTTTGACGACCATAGAGATGGTTGTTCCATTTGCTTAATTTCGGCAAATTTACTCCCCGTCGCCGTATTTCCTATTATCTTCTTAATTCTATTTGTTTGTAGTTTTTCCATTTTAATTTTTTCTAAAATAAAACCAATTTCTTCAAAAATCTTCAGTGCTTTTGGAAGAGCGCCTCCAAACTTACTACCACTTTAATAAAAACCAAAACTTTAAAAACTTAAAGGAGGCGTTATGAAAAAATTGTTTGCTTTTGTAGTTCTTATATTTTCACTAACCTCTTTCTGCCAAACTGAAGACATTGAGCAAAGAATCAAGAAACTTGAGGAAACCCTTATCAACCAATCCAACATAATTTCTGAACAGCGCAAAGAGATTGAGCAGCTCAAAGCCGAAATTGAAGCCCTTAAATCTCAAAAAGAGAGCGCAAAACAGGTTTCTCAAACTAATTCGGAGGAAATAAAATTAAAGCCGACAGGTCTTTTTGGCTCATCAAATCTTATGAACCCAAACATATCCGTTGTGGTTGACACAAGCGCTTACACATCAAATCTTAATAAGAATGAGCTCGGCGAAAGGTTTCTACCCGGCTTTAATTCCTCTCCGTCCGAAGGCAGCAAGATTTATGACAAAGGGTTTCACTTAAACTACGCCGAGCTTTATCTTTACGCTCCCGTTGACCCATATTTTGACCTTTACGCAACAATACCTTTTACCGAAGATGGCTCTGAAGTTGAAGAAGCTTACTTCTTAACCACCGCTCTCCCCAAAGGGCTTCAAATAAAAGGGGGAAAATTTAAAAGCTCTTTTGGAAGGTTAAATTCCCAGCACGAGCATGTTTGGGATTTTTATGACGCTCCCCTTCCTTACATAGCGTTTTTAGGCGAAGAAGGGCTTACCGAAACTGGATTTCAAATCAACTATATTCCCCAAACTCCCTTTTACCTCAATATTGGAGCGGAAGTTTTCCAAGGTTCAAATGAGCTGCTTTTTGGGAAAGAGGCAGAAAACGGACCTCATTGCTATACACTTTTCGCAAGAACTTCGTTTGACTTGGGCAATTACTCAACAATTTTGACAGGATTATCTGCAGTTAAAGGAAACGCAAAAAATGAGTCAATAGAAAGCAACTCCCAATTTGTCGGCAAATCAACTCTTTACGATTTTGAATTCACATATAAATGGAAAAAATCAAAATACAAGGGCTTCACTCTTCAAAGTGAATATTTGTATAGAAAACAAAATGGCGACCTTGAAGCGGAAAATGGTAGCGGCTACCTAAAACGGATTCAAGACGGATTTTACATTCAAGGAGTTTACCTTTTTGGAAACGGAAGATGGAGAATTGGCTCAAGATATGACAGATTAAACCTCTTCAAGGATGATTATAAGGTGAATGATGAAAATCTCTATTTTGGAAAAGATCCTTACAGAATCTCCTTTATGGTGGAATACAATCCCACTGAATTTTCAAGAATCCGTCTTCAATACAACAATGATAAATCTTACAGGTTTCAAAAAACAAACAGAGAATTTATTCTCCAGTTTATCTTTGGAATCGGCGCCCACGCATCTCACTCTTTTTAAGGAAAGGAGAAAAAAATGAAAAAAATTTCAGCGCTATTTTTGCTTCTATTTTCAATGACATCCCTTTGCGCCACGAAGGCGGTTTGCACACTGCCGTTTATCTCTGACATTGTCAAAACAATTGGAAAAGATAAGGTGGAAATAACCACTCTTTTAAAACCGACTGAGGATCCGCACTACGCCGAACCAAAACCAAGCATGATTTTAGCCGCGAGAAAGTGCGACATTCTCTTTTACAATGGACTTGACCTTGAAATAGGATACCTTCCAAAAATTATAGAATCGTCAAACAATCCCAAAATACAACCGGGAAAAGATGGCAATGTTGATCTTTCACAATTTATATCTCCAATTGAAATTCCATCAACACTTGACAGAAGCATGGGCGATATACACCCTCTGGGAAATCCTCATTACAACTATTCTCCTAAGAACATAAGGGAGGTCGCAAAAGGAATTGAATATGTTCTTTCAAAAATTGATCCGCAAAACAAAACTATTTACGAGAAAAATTTGGACGATTTCTTAAATAACCTTTCCGCAAAAGAAGAAGAGTGGAAGAATTTGAACTTAAAAGGGAAAAAAGTGATAACCTACCACAAAATTCTTGAATATCTTGCCAAAGAATTTGGATTTGATATTGTGGGAAACATTGAACCAAAGCCGGGAATTCCTCCTTCAGCCAAACATCTAAGGTCTCTTCTTGAAACAATGAAAAATTCAAAGATTGACATTATTTTAACCACAAATGTCATCGGAGAAAAAGAAGCGAAATACCTGTCAGAAAAAGGCGGGGTAAGAATGGCAATAATTCCCCAAGATGTAGGCGGAACTAAAGAGGCAGGAAATTGGATTTCAATGGTTGAATCTGTTCTTAAAAAAATTTCCGGGGATAATTAAATGGAGCAACTTTCTTTTCTGGTTTTTCCGTTTCTCGCCTGCATCGCCCTTGTTCTGATACACGCATACTTCGGCATCCATATTCTCGAAAGAGGAATAATCTTCGTTGATATAGCAATGGCGCAATTTATAGGCATTGGGATAGCGCTCTCCTTCTTGCTTGGAAAAGAAAACCACTATCTGCTTGCGTTAATTTTTGCGCTCTTTGGTTCGATAATTCTGGCTCTTTCAAAGAAAGCGGATAAAATTGTCAACCTCGAGGCTTTCATTGGGGTTTTATATGTCTTTTCATTTGCTGTCGCAATTTTGATACTTGACAAATCACCTCACGGCTCTGAAGAATTCAAATCTATTCTCAACGGAAACATACTTTGGGTTACAAAAAATGATGTCCTTTACGCATACCTCCTATATTTTCTAATAGGAGCATTTCACATTAGCTTCAGAGAAAAATTTTTCTCTTTGACTTTTGAAGGCAGAAAAAACAATTTATGGGAATTTCTGTTTTTCTTTACCTTTGGGCTCGTTTTAGTTAAGTCAGTTGTGATGGCTGGAGTTTTAACGGTTTTTTCTTTTTTGATAATTCCCGCTTTGATAGGAAGAATTTTCACCAAAAAGTTCACAAAAAGCCTTTTAATCGGTTACAGCGCGGGAACTTTGGCAACTTTGATTTCAATATTTTTGTCCTATAAGTTTGATTTACCCACTTCTCCTTTGATCGTCTCAACTATGAGTTCCTTCTACTTCTGCACTCTTATTTTCAAAGTTCTTCAAAACAAGGAGGGGAGAGTATAACCGCTCTCCCTTCCCTTTTTAATTTTTGAATAATACTAAAAAGATGTTGTTTCTATAAGATTATGGTTTATAATATCTTTTGGAGGAAACGATGTTTAAA
>JAAZNT010000212.1 GCA_012798145.1 Thermoanaerobaculaceae bacterium
AATGACCGCAATCATCAATCTCTATGTAGTCAGCGGTAAAAGTCACCCCCCCAATAGTTATTGAGTTTCTTCCTGAAGCATCTGCAAACGAGTTCAAATATCCCTGATAATCCATTTCAATTTGTTTTAAGGAGGAGTTTTGCCTTCCTTTCAAAATCATGCTTTTTCTTGAACTATCAAGCAAGGATGCCCTTATCCCGGACACTTCGGGAGTTGAGTTTGGATCTCCGGGAGTAAATGCAGTTAGTGTTACCGCGTTGTCTCCGGTAATAATTTTATTTCCGTCAACATCAAACAGTAAACCTCTGATTCTTCCATCCTGAATAAAATAAGGCAAACCAAAACCTGATGGCTGTCTGAATTCGGCATTTATGACCTTAAGTCTTGCCGAAGAAGAATCATAAGAAATTACGGCGCTGTCAAGCTTGTATTTTAAAACCGGTTGAAAATTATCACCATCAGAAGTGCCGTAAAAATTGACATTTCCTTTAAATTCATATTTATTTTGGTCAAGTTGAACAATTTCATCCGCCCAGACCGTATATGCATACCAATAGAGGTTTTTTGAAAACCACACATAACTTTGGTCATTGGGGTTTTTTGAGTAGATAAACCCATCAAATACAAAGGTTTTGTTATCCAGTGAAACATCTATGTCAGAAAGATAATAACAATCTCCGCCGTTGTCGTCATCTCCAGCCCACCAACTGTGAAAATAAATATATACCGGCATTTTTGGAAAAACAACTTCGTAAACCATCCAGTCTACATATCCATCGTTGTAATCGGAAGATTTTGAAACGCTTTGCCAAGAAGATGAGGTTTCGTCCCACCAATAGAGGGTTGCTCCGGGCCACCAACCATCTGCATAATGATAAACCGTTAAGCTTCGAGGGGGATTTTCTAACATTACTGCTTTATTAAATGTTTTTCCTTCAACGGCTTTTAAGGGTTCAATCTTTGGAATTATGCTCTCTAAATTTGAATTCTGTTTCTTTTCTGGAACAACAACTTTTAATTCGCTTTGCTTGGGAATATTCCAGCAACTTTTGGAAAACACATCAAAGTTAAAGATTGCAAAGAGAAAAAATACAGAGATAAAAACTGCATATTTTTTCATAACTCTACCTCCTCAACCACATATAAATAGTAAAAATTTTTCTCTTTTTTGTCAAGAGATATTTTTCTTTTTTGTGTTATAATTAATCACTTCTTTTTTGGAGGATTTATATGTGCGGTATAGCCGCTCTTTTCAACAAAGATAATTCTTCTTTTGGCGTTGTCGAATCTCTCTTCGCCGAACAGCACAGAGGACAGGATTCGGCAGGAATAGTCTCATCTGATGGAGAAAAAATTTATAGCCATTTCGGGCTTGGGCTTGTAAAAGACACATTCAAAGAAGATATTCTTCAAAACCTTAAGGGAAATTTGGCAATCGGGCATGTCAGGTATCCGACTCAGGGAAAAGTGAGTCTCTGCAACTGCCAGCCGCATATTTTCAGATTCAATGGAGAAGAAATTTTTGCCCTTGCTTCAAATGGTGATATTACTAACCTTCCGGAACTTGCAGAGGAGATAACTAAAGAGGGATTGTCAATAGAGGGAGAAAATGACGCGGAAGTCATCGCAAAATTTATAGGGCTTTATTTTTCCAAAAAGAATTTTTCTCTCGTTGACGCAATATATTTATGGATGGAAAAAGCAAAGGGGGCTTATTCGGCTGTTTTGATGACAAAAAATGAACTTTACGCATTTAGAGACCCTTGGGCTTTCAGGCCTATGTGTTATGGAGTGAAAGAAAATCTTATTTCAGTAGCAAGCGAATCTGTCGCTCTTGACATATTGAGAATTCCATATTCGGGAGAAATCCCCGCGGGAACAATTTACAGATGGAACAATGACGGTTTGAAGGTTTTCGAAAAAAGAACGGAAAAGCCGCTTAGACATTGTATTTTTGAACACATATACTTTTCAAGGCCTGATAGCATTGTTTTTGGCGAAAAAGTTTTTGAAGTTCGGCGAAAAATAGGGATGCTTTTGGCAGAAAACGACAAGACGGAGGCAGATTGCGTGATCGCAGTTCCCGACTCTTCAAACTACATCGGGCTTGGTTACGCCGAAAAAAGAGGGCTTCCTTTTGTTTTGGGGCTCGTAAGAAACCATTATGTCGGAAGAACTTTCATAGCCCCTGACCAATTGACAAGAGACGAAGGGGTGAGATTCAAATTCAATCCCCTACCTTCCTTTTTTGTCGGGAAGAAAATAATTCTTGTTGACGATTCAATCGTGCGAGGCACAACCATAAAAAAACTGATAAGAATGCTTAAGGAAAACGGAGCAAAAGAGGTTCATTTAAGAATCGGTTCTCCTCCGATAAGATACTCCTGTTTTTACGGAGTTGACACCCCGAACAAAGAAAAACTTATCGCATCAAAAATGGAAATTGAAGAAATCAGAAAATTCATCAGCGCAGATACTCTTAATTACCTTCCGATTGAAGATTTAAGAAAATGCGTTTCTCTGCCAAACGACTACTGCTACGCCTGCTTTAATGGCGACTACCCCGCCGGCGAAAAGAAGCATCCGTCTTTAGTGTCGTAAAATAAAAAAAGAGAAGGGTTTAGGGAAAAAACAGTCATAATGCGGTTCTCATCGGAGCGGCCACAAGCGAATTTATCTTCACCTTTTACCCTACACCTTACACCCTATACCTATTTTTTCTTGGTGAAACCGCGCTTTAAATCCTGAAAAATCTCAGAAAGATATTGGAAAGAT
>JAAZNT010000213.1 GCA_012798145.1 Thermoanaerobaculaceae bacterium
AATTCGCTTCTGTAAAGCCCGATTCCTTCAGCGCCGAATTCGGCGGCTTTTTCCAACTCTTCTTCGAGGTCTATGTTGCACCTTAATTTTATGTGGTGGCCATCAATTGTCCTTGACGGCTTTTTCAATTCCAAAATAAGTTTTTCTCTTCTCTCCCTGTAAGCGTTGATTTTTTCAAGGTATTCCGCTTTTTCTTGGGGAGTGGGCTTAACAATCACCAATCCTTCTATTCCATCAACAATAATTTCATCGCCTTGCGAAATGCTGCTGACGGCTCCTGAAACCCCAACGACAGCAGGAATCTCAAGAGACCTTGCGAGAATTGCAGTGTGCGATGTCTTTCCACCGTGTTCGGTAACAAACGCTTTTACAATTTGTTGAAAGGGCCCTGTTTGAGAGGGGGAAAGCTGAGAAGAAATTAAAATGGGATCTGGAATATCCAAATCCTGTTTTTTGTGGTTGCCAAGCATCCTCATTTGAACTTTTGCAGCAAGGTCTTTGATATCTATGACTCTCTCTCTGAAATATGGGTCTGGTGAGTTTTCCAGAATATCAAGAACCATTCTTACAGAAGTTTGAAAAGCGGCTTCGGCGTTTTTTCTCTCTTTGATTATTCTTGTGATTGTGTTTCGCTTAAGCGTTGGGTCTTTGAGGATGGCTATGTGAACATCAAAGATGGCGAGACTTTCGTCGCTGATGGATATTTGAGCCGCCTCCTTCACATTTTCAAGTTCTTCAACAACCAGATTCAGCGCTCTATTAAACCTTGACACCTCATTATCGGCTTCGCTTTCAGCAATTTCGTAAGAAGGTATAGGTATTTATTAAAAACTTATAAGGTGAGCGCGCCCTATTGCTATTCCTGAAGATACGGGAGTTCCTTTTAATTTCAATTAATCTTCTCCAAATTTGTTTTCTATCAAATCTATTATCGCTTCAAGCGATTCTTTTTCATCGGGTCCTTCCGCTTCGATCTTGACCATCGTGTCCTTGCCTGCGGCCAAGGTTAAAACTCCAAGAATGGATTTTGCGTCGGCACAAATTTGTTCTGTCGATATTGTTATATGAGAGTGAAACTTCCCTGCGAGATTGACAAGTTTAGCCGCAGCTCTGGCGTGAAGACCAAGTTTGTTGGTTATCATAACATCTTTTTCAACCATCACTTTTCACCGATTATTTCGGAAACAAGAACAATCGCTTCCTGTCCCTTCATTCTCAATTCTGAAAGGCATTCTTCAAGGGCGACACCAGTTTTCTGAAGGATAATCGCCTTTATCAAAATGGGGAGGTTGATTCCCGTCAATATTTGAACTTTATTTTTTTTGAATTGAGTCATAGCAAGATTAGTCGGCGTTCCCCCGAAGAGATCAGTCAAAATCAAAATGGAACCCGATTCCGATAGCATCTTGTTCACTTTTTTGTCAAGTGCCTCTTTTGTTTGGGCGAAATCGCAATCCCAAGCAATTGGAAAGGAAAAAACATTTTCTGGCGTTTCCTGTAAAATTTTGTTAGCAGTTTCTAAAAGAAGATTTCCAAGTTCTCCGTGAGCAACAACCAATATGCCGAACATATCTACTCCTCTATTTCATTGTGTCTTAAATTTACATCGTATAAATTTTTTTCTTTCAAATAATTATATATTTCTTTTGCTATGGCAACAGAGCGGTGTCTGCCACCTGTGCAACCAATCCCGATTGTCAAATATGCTTTTCCTTCTTTTTGGAAACGGGGAAGGAGAAAATCCAAAAAGTCTTTGAGTTTTTCCAAGAACAATTTGCCTTCTTCAGACTGCAAAACAAAATTTGACACTTTGCTGTCTCTTCCGTCGAGGTCTTTAAGATCCGGAACGAAGTAGGGGTTTGGGAGAAAGCGGACATCAAAAATAAGAGACGCTTCGGGCGGCATTCCTTTTGAAAAGCCAAAGGAAACTATGTTTACAACCATTCTTGCTTCAAGGGAAAGCGTCTCAAGATGCCTCAAAACCTCTTCTCTCAATTGATGAATGTTAAAATGGGAAGTGTCTATCAGATAATCGCTTTTTTCCCTGATAAACTCCATTCTTCTTCTTTCCGTTGATATTCCCTCCTGAACGGAGCCTTTAGGTGAGAGAGGGTGAGGCCTTCTTGTTTCAACGAATCTTCTCAAAAGAACATCGTCGCTTGCGTCAACAAAAATAATTTTCGTTGTATGCCCCGACTTTTGCAGAAGTTCAAGGACCTCCGGGAATTTTTCGTCAAGATTCCCTTCTCTTAAATCAAGCCCTAAAGCGACAAAAGAGCCGAGTTCACCCGAAGGAGTTGCAAGAAGCTCTAAGAATTTTGAAAAAAGGGCAAGAGGGAGATTGTCAATGCAGAAAAATCCGTTGTCCTGCAGAGTGTTTATCACCTGCGTTTTTCCTGCACCCGACATTCCTGTGACAATGAGAATAGTTTTTTTCATTTCCTGTGTTTTAGCCTGTCTCTTTGCTTAATTACAAACTCCTGAGCGGAATATTTGCCTTTCCTTTTCAAAAGGAGGTTGCTCGCTGCGATTTCAAGAAGGTTCGCTATATTTCTGCCTGAAGCGACGGGAAGATTGATTGAGGGTATTTTAACCCCCATTATCTCCTCATATTTTTCGTCTATTCCAAGGCGGTCAACTTCGCTAAATTGCTCAGCCGGCTGAAGATTGACTATAAGGTCAATTATCTTTTCGTCTCTTAAAGCCACAATTCCAAAAAGTTCGGAGATGTTTATTATTCCGAGCCCTCTTAACTCCATTCTTCCCATCGTGATGTCAGGGGCTTTTCCAATGAGAATTTCTCCTTTTTTCCTTATTTCAATTATGTCGTCAGAAACAAGGCGGTGTTTTCGCACAATAAGGTCAAGAGCGGTTTCAGATTTTCCTATTGAACTTCCGCCCTTCATAAGAACGCCCACTCCAAAAACATCAACAAGAACTCCGTGCTTGTGGGTAAAAGGCGCAAGAACATCCTGAAGACCTTCGGTTATGTATTGAATCACAAAAGTTGTTCTTAAAGGAGAACTTAAAAGAGGTGTATCTGTTTCTTTTGCAAGTTTGATCATCTCTTGCGGCGCGGGAAGCCCTTTTGTTATGACAAGGCAGGAGATTTCAAGGTCAAATATCGGTTTGAGCGATTTGATTTTTTCTTTTGGAGTGAGCCTGTTCAAGTAAGCTATCTCTGTATTCCCGACAAGGTGGACTCTTTCTTTGTGAATGAATTCTGGAAAGCCGGCGATAATCAACCCAAGTTTTTGAACTCTTGGTCTGTCTATTTTTCTATGAAGTCCCTTTTCGCCAGCAAGAAGAGTAAGTTCCGCTTTGGAAACGGAAGTTAAGAATTGTTCAACCGTGATGGAAGGATAAGTTACTTTTTCTTGCGAGTTATTCATCGCTATTTATCGCCTTCAACAAGTATATAATTTGATCTTCCTTTGTTGTAAAGGACGCACATCCTTCCGCTATCTATTTCTTTGAAAAGGACAAAAGGAAAGTTGTTCTCCTCCAAATAGAGATAAGCATCTTCAAGTCTTACAGGTCGTTCAATGAAATAATCGTTCTTTTTTTCGTATCTGAAAACGGGCTCTTCAGGTTCAGCAGATTCTGGTTCTAAAATTTCTGCCGCAACCGGCTTACCCTTTCCTCTTCTTGTCCTGTTGGATAAAATTTTGCCTTTGACTTTTTTTGCCTGCTGTTCAATGGCGTTTGCCGCATCATTTATTGCAAGGTACATATCTTCCGCAGTTCCTTTTGCTTTGTAGATTTTGTCGTGGCTGCAGTGAATGACAAGTTCAGCCGCGCTTTTGTGTTTTTCAATTTCCAGAGTGATCCTTGCTGATACCATTTTTCCGGTGAATTTTTCAAGTTTGTTGAGTTTCTTGGCAACTTTTTCTCTTAATGCGTCGGTGATTGAAAGGTTTTTTCCGGAAAATTCAACTTTCATGGCTTCCTCCTTTATTTAATCTATCCTTTTTCCCCCTCTGCGAAGATGGGGGGATCTTCATCTCTTCCCTATATTTTGCCACAGTTCTTCTTGCAAGTAAAATCCCTTCTCTTTTTAAAATGGATACAATCTGCTGGTCGCTGAGAGGTTTTTCGGGCAGTTCTTCCTCAATTAATTTGCTAATCATAGATTTAACTTTTTGCTGGGAAATATCTTTTCCCTCAATAGTCTGAATTCCAGTTGCGAAGAAATCTTTCATTGAGATTATTCCCTTAGGAGTGAGCATATATTTGTTTGAAACTACTCTTGAAACTGTTGATTCGTGGACTCCCACTCTTTCTGATATTTCCCTTAATATAAGCGGCTTCAGATATGAGGGCCCTTTTTCAAGAAAATCTTTTTGAATTTCAACGAGTTGACAGGCGACATTGTAGACAGTTTTGTGCCTTTCTTCAACGCTTTTCAAAAATGTTAACGCAGAACGAAGTTTTTCTTTCAAATAAGAGACTGTTTCGGGAGAATTTTCAAATCCTCCTTTTTCCAGAAGAAGTCTGTAATACCTGTTTAGTCTCAATTTTGGCAGTCCTTCGTCGTTCAATCTGACTCTGTATTCATTGCCAATTTTTTCAACAATAACATCGGGAATAATTGCAAAATTTTGAGTATCTGAATAAATAAGCCCCGGCTTGGGGTCAAGATTTTTAATAATTTTGACCGCTTCCTCAACTTCGGTTGCAGGTTTGTTCAAAATCTTTGAAAGTTCTTCGGCATTGTATTTTGAAAGTTCTTCAAGGTGAAATTTAACAATTTCAATTGCCAGAAGGGGTTTGGGCTCAAGAATGTTCAGTTGAGCAAGAAGGCATTCGCTCAGGTTTCTTGCTCCAACCCCTACGGGATCCATTTTTTGTATCTCAAAGAGAACCTTTTCTACTGCAGGATAGTCGCAGTTCAATTCTTTTGCTATTTTGGCGAGGTCTTCATCAAGGTAACCGTCGCTTCTTATGTTGCCTACTAAATATTCGGCTATCCTCATCTCCTCAGGAGTAAAATTTGTCATCCTCACCTGCCAAAGAAGGTGTTCTGCGAGCGTTTCAGATTTGGTGGCAAGGTTTTCTTCAAGACCTCCTTCCTCAGAATATTCGTATGAAATCCCTTTATATTTTTGAGATGTCTCAAAGTAATCCTCAAAATATGCTTCCACATCTATCTTGTCGCCAAGAATTTCCTCTGAGGAAAATTCCCGTTGTTCCTGCTCTTCATATTTTCCGGACTCTGAAAAAGCTTCGCTTTCTTCAGAAGGGAGGGATTCATCTTCAAGAAGAGGATTTTTTTCCACTTCCTGCGTTAATTCCTCTTCAAGTTCTGTCCTCGTCATTTGGAGGAGTTTTATCGCCTGCTGAAGCGCAGGGGTGAGAGCCATTTTTTGCTGAAGTTTAAGGTTAATAGTCTGCTTAAGCGCCATTTCAGTTTAAAGTGAAACCTTCTCCCAAATAAGTTCTTTTGACTTCATCGTCTTCCGCTAATTCCTTTGGAGTTCCGTGCCGGAAAAGCGTTCCTTCGCTTATCATATATGCTTCATCAGTTATTTTCAAAGTTTCTCTGACATTGTGGTCTGTTATCACAACCCCGAGCCCCTGTTCTTTAAGCATAACGATAATTTTCTGAATATCAAGGACTGCAAGGGGGTCAATTCCTGCAAAGGGTTCATCAAGAAGGAAGAATTTTGGCGAAAGAATCAAAGCGCGGGCGATCTCTGTCCGCCTTCTTTCACCTCCCGAAAGAGCGTAGCCGAGCGTGTCTTTGATGTGGGTAATTCCAAGAGATTCAAGTGCTGCCATTGCCTTTTCTATTCTTTCTTTCTGTGTCATCGGATAGAAATCAAGAACAGCAAGCAGGTTGTCCAAAACCGAGAGATTTCTAAATACAGACGGCTCTTGAGGGAGATATGCGATTCCAGCCCTCGCCCTTTCATACATAGGAAGGTTAGTCAAACTGTTTCCATTAAGAAAAATTTCACCGCTGTTGGGAGGAATAAGACCAACAATCATATAAAATGTTGTAGTTTTCCCCGCCCCGTTGGGTCCTAAAAGGCCAATGATTTTGTCGGATGAAAATTGAAGGTCAAGTCCTTTGACTACTTCTTTTCTTCCGTAACTTTTTCTCAAGTTCTTCGTTTCAAGAATGTCTTTTGCCATTTTCAACGCTTCTCTTTGACCTCCCGCCCCTCTATTTTACCACGATTAGTCCTGTTGTCAGAGCCCTTAATTTCAATCTCTTTTTCGCTAAAAACTATTTTTCTTCCAATGGTTCTTCTAAAAGGTTCTTTTTCAATAACTTCCGCAATTGCGGTTTCTGAGGAAACTTCTCCCTTTTTTAATTCTGTGTTGTATTTTATTGTGTCTCCGAAGGCTGATTGATTTTCGCTTTCATATTTTGCTTCTCCCTCCGCTACAATCTCTTTAATTTTTCTTTCTTCGCTAAAAAAGGCGGTAATTTTGTCTTTTGAGGAAAGCTTTCTATCACTGTCTATGAAATAGGGATCCCCCGTGAAGACGCAAGTGCGTTTATCCTCATTATAATCGGCTTCTTTGCCATATCCGTTTATGCTTCTGTCAATTCCCTGAAAATAAGCCAAAACTCCGTTGCATCCTTTAAATTTTTTGCTGGAATAAAATGTAAAATCACTGCCTTTAAGGTTGAAATTGTCGGATTCAACGGTAACATTTTCCAAAAGTCTTATAGGATAAATGTTTGGAGAAATTCTTGCCTTTTCAGAAGAGAATAAAATTTTGCTTTCATTTTTTCTGATAATTGTTCCTTTAACATTTGAAAGCGCCTCTTTTTCTCCAGATTTATAAGAGATAATTTTTTCAGCAGAAACATTCCCTTCGGATGATGAAGCCTGCGCATTGCCTATAAATTCAAAAGAATCACCGTTAAGTTTTCCCCTTGCTGAAGAAATTTCAATCTTTTTGTCCTGACCCCTGACAGGCCCATCAAGCTCAGCAGTTATTTCTCCTTTGTTTATAACGCCTTTCCCTTTTGAGCAATCCAATCTTTCATCAACTCTTTCAAAAAACATTTTTGAAGGAGCGGTGAAGTGCCATAATAAATCTTTTCCTCTTTCAAAGATGAGCGATTTAGTTTTAAGTTTTGATTTTGGTTCGGCTTTTTGAATGATGACAACATTATCAATAAGGGTAAAAAGACCAACCTGTGAGCCCTTAAAATCAAATTTGATATTTCTGCTGGAGAAGGTGAAAGTGTCTGTTTCGCCGTTTGACGGCTCTTGAAGGGTTATAGATTGAATGTTGTTTCTGTCGTCAAGTGTAATTATTCCATTCGGGGAAAAAATTGAAACATCTTCTTTTTTTCCTTTTATTGGCCCCTCAATTTTACCGTTGTGGTTCTCAAGGTCAATTGTTATTCTTGAGGCGTCAAAAGAGAGATTCTCAGATTTAACATTAACATTACCTTCAAGATAGGCGATCCTTTTTTCTCTGTCGTATCTCAAAATATCTCCGCTTCCTGAAAGTTTATCTTTTTCAAAATCTGCTCTGCTCTCTGAAACCACTTCATTTTGAGGAGTGACCCTGAAAGCGGAAGATTTTATTTTAAGATTGTCACTCGTAATAATGGTTGCTTCATCAAATAGGCGGAGTTCGCTTTTATTGGGCGAAAAGATTCCCTTTTTGGCGAATATTTTGTCTTTTCTTCCCTCTCCCTTTGGAATTGAAATTGCAGGATTGAGAAGTTCCTTTTCCTGTCCTTCCCTTTCAAGCACCTCTTCTGCGTAAAGAGTGTATTTGAGGATGTTCTTATCTTTGACCTCGTAGGAAAAATTTTTTCCGCTCAAAACAGCGCTTCCTTCTTTCACTTTCGGCTTTTCAAGGTTTTTAGGACCAACCACAGAGGGCTTAAACCTGAAAAGAAGCAGTAAAAGAAGCGCTATCAGCGCGCCAAGCAAAATTTTAAAAATTCTCTCTCTGCTCACAGTTGACTACTCCACTCAATATAATATACTCTTATACTTTAAGATATAGGTCAACCTCCCATTTTTTATCAGGAGGTGAAGGAGGTAAAATGAGCGAAATCTTTGGTAGATCGTTAAGCGAGTTTTTTGCAAGCGGAACCACATACTCATTCAGGTTTATCCTTGCGATAATAATCTTTGTTGCGGGCTGGATTGTGGCAAAAATTCTATCTAAAATCTTAAAGCAAATTTTGATAACTTCCGATATAGACACAAAAATTGCCAAACTTTTTGGTGTTGAGGCAAAAATAGAAAAAGGGCAGGAGGCGAAAAGGCAAATCGCTGTGGTCATAGAAAAGATTTTTTATGTCCTTCTTGTCCTTGTTGCGCTTCTTTTTGCTCTTCAGATGCTTGGCGATGAGGTAATATCAGGCATTTTGAAATCAATTTTTGAGAAAATAGGAGTCGCCCTTCCCGATGTTCTGAAAGCATTCTTGATTCTTGCAATCGCTTGGGCAATAGCTTTTGTCATCAGATTTGTGATTGTCGGTGGTTTGTCAAAACTTCGCTTGTGGGAAAGACTTTCACCTCTGTTTCCTGAAGGAGAGGGAAAATCTCTTGAAAAGTTGAACGAAAATATTGGTTCTGTTGTTTTTTACCTTATAATTCTTGTCGCTTTGATGCCCTTTTTTGAAGCGTTAAAAATGTCAAGTCTTGTTTCTCCTCTAAAGGTGATGTTTGACAAAGTTTTTGCCTACATCCCCAATCTTTTGACAGGGGTGATAATCATCGTTTTTGGATTTTTTGTGGCAAGGCTTGTTGAAAAAATTGTCACTGGTTTTGCAGAATCTGCAGGAATAAACAGGTATATTGAAAGCCTTCCTTTTGACACAGTTTTAAAGTCTCTTGATTTTGCGAAAATGGTTGGGACTTTGGCGTTCCTTTTCATAATGGTTCCGATTGTGGCAGTAGCGTTTGAATCAATGCAGATTCAAATTTTAACGACTGTTCTCGGGACATTTATGAACAAGTTTGCCTCTGCTCTTCCAAATGTTATAGCAGGATTTTTCCTCTTTATTATAGGGCTTGTTGTTGGAAGATTTGTTGGAGATTTAACAGCAAAAATCCTTTACGATTTGGGGCTTGACAAACTTCTTTTGAGTATCGGCGCAGAGAATCTTGAGAAGAAACTTTCAAAGAAGGAAACAAAGTTTTCTCTTGCAAAGATAGGCGGAAATCTTGTAGCAATTGTTGTGATGCTTCTCTTTTTGATGGAAGCGCTTGAACTTATGCACTTTGATCTTCTTGCCTCCGCAATAGATAAACTCATTCTATATCTTCCGCATATTCTCGTTGCTTTTGTCCTTATTGCTCTTGGCTTTTATCTTGCAAAAATCCTTGAAGACCTTGTCAGAAAATCTTTCTCTGCGGAAAAGGCTTTTGAAGCAGACCTTATAGGGCTTGGCTTGAGATACGGAGTTATTGTGTTTGCCTTCTTTATGGCATTTGACCAGCTCAAAATAGCCCACACAATTGTGACTTCCGCCTTTATAATCCTTCTTGGAACTGTCGGGCTTGCTTTTGCTCTCGCATTTGGGCTTGGAGGGCAAAGTTTTGCTCAAAATTATATTGAGCACCTGAAAGGCGAAATAAAGAAGAAGAAAGAAGAAAGCAAGTAAATATAGAGGCAATTTATATTTGAGGGGGCGTTAGAGCCCCCTCTTTTTTTAGAGCAAAACTGAGAGAAACTATTTCAAAAAACTTTCGTATAAACAATTTTGAAATTTTAAAGGAGGACTTTATGAACATAAGAAAATGTCTGATCTGGTTGCTGGCGCTGACTTTTGTCGCTTTCTCGCTTTTCGCGGGAGACGAAGGCTACAAAGACCTTGAAAAAAAGGTTGTGGAAAAAACTCTTTCAAACGGCTTGAAAGTAATTTTAGTTCCAAGGCATAACGCCCCAGTCGCATCTTTTGTTATTTACGCCGATGTTGGAGGCGTGAATGAACAGCAGAATATGACAGGGCTTGCCCACATTTTTGAGCATATGGCTTTTAAGGGAACCACAACAATTGGAACGAAAGATTACAAGAAAGAAAAAGAGGCGATGGACAAAGAGGATCAAGCGTTTCTTGCATTAAGGGCTGAAAGGATAAAACAAAATCCCGACCCTGAAAAACTCAAAGTTCTTGAAGAAAACTTCAAGAAGGCGGGAGAAGAAGCGCAAAAATGGGTTGAAACAGGAGAATATGACAAGATTCTTGAAAGGGAGGGTGCCCAGCACTTGAATGCCTTTACTGCATTTGACCAGACTGTCTATTTCTACTCCCTTACTTCAAATAAACTTGAGTTGTGGGCGTCTCTTGAGGCAGATAGATTTGCAAATCCAGTTCTTCACGAATTCTACAAAGAAAAAGATGTAATTATGGAAGAAAAGAGGATGGGTGAATCAAGCCCAGTAGGAAGGCTTTTTGACGACCTTTTTCCCCTTGCTTACAAAGCGCATATGTACCGCTCTTATGTTATAGGAAATATGGAAGATTTGAGAAACATAACAAGAGAGCAGGCGATGGATTGGTTCAAAAAATATTATTGCGCAAAAAATCTTACCGCTGTTATAGTGGGGGATGTTGACCCCGAAACAGCATTTCCAATACTTGAAAAACATTTGGGAAAAATTCCCTCTGGTCAAAAGCCCGAACCACCTATAACGGTTGATCCCCCGCAAAGAGCAGAAAAAAGAATGATTATGGAGGATCCTTCCCAGCCGTTTTTAACAATCTCCTATCACAGACCTGCAGTGACAGACAAAGACGATTCTGTTTATAGCGCTATTGCTGATATTCTTGGCGGCGGAAGGTCTTCAAGGTTGTATAAATCTCTCGTCAAAGAAAAGAAACTTGCTATGGAAGTTTATGCAATGCCCACTTTTGAAGGCGAAAAATACCCCGCGCTTTTCACAATAATCTGCGTTCCCAATAAAGGGGTTAAAAATGAAGACTGTGAGAAAGCCATTTATGAAGAACTGAAAAAAATTGAAACTGAAAAAGTATCCGATGATGAATTAAAAGGTGTAAAGGCAAGGGCGAAAGCCGATTTCCTTAGAGGAATTGACAGCAACCTCGGGCTTGCCATCCAGCTAGCTTTTGCCGAAAATGTTAAGGGAAGTTGGAAAGAGCTTTTCACAGAACTTGACAAGATTGACGCTGTGACTCAAGAAGATATTATGAGGGTTTCAAAAGACCTTTTCAAGAGGACAAACAGAGTGGTTGCGATGATTGAAACAAAATCTGAGGAGGAATAAAAATGAAAAGGGCAGTTATAGTTATTGGACTCATTCTTGCTTTCTCCCTTATAGTTTTTGCTCAAAACAAACCTTTAAGGGAGTTTGAAAAAGTTAAAATTCCCCCGTTGAATCCTATTCAGACCCCAAAATTTGAGACAATTTCGCTTGATAACGGGTTGAAAATATTTTTATTTGAGGACAAAGAGATTCCTCTTATAAAGATAAACGCTATTGTAAAGGGCGGAACAATAAACGAAGAGAAGGTTGGTCAGGCAAATCTCTTCGGAACCGTCTTAAGAACAGGCGGGACAAAATCTATGAGCGGGGACAAAGTTGATGAATTTCTTGAAAGAATAGGCGCATCAATTGAATCAAACTCTTCAGATGCTTATGTGATGATTTCTGCAAATATGCTCAAAGAAAACAAAGATGAAGTAATTCCTCTCTTTGCAGAATTTTTGACATCGCCAGCATTTGCAGAAGATAAAATTGACCTTGCCAAAACGAAGATGAGAAGCCAGATTTCAAGAAGAAATGACGAGGTTATGTCTCTTTCAAGGAGAGAGTTTGTCAAACTGATTTACGGAAAAGATTCGCCATACGCAAGGCAGATTGAATATGATGATGTTGACAATTTAAGCAGAGAAGACCTCATCAAATTTTACCTTAAGTACTTCCGCCCCGATGAAACTTTGATTGCTGTGGTCGGCGACTTTGACGCAAAAGAGATGAAAGCGGTTTTCGAAAAATATCTCGGGAAGTGGCAGAATCCCACTCCCAAGCCACAATATTCCCTTCCCAAAATTCCTGAGATGAAACCATCAATCAACTTCATTGAAAAGAACGATGTTGAACAGACAACAATTCTTTTAGGTCATCTTGGATTAAGACTTGACGACCCAGATTATCCCGCCATAAATATGCTTTCGGAGATACTTGGTGGAGGGATGGCTTCAAGAATTTTTGTTCAGGTTAGAACTCTTAAAGGGCTTGCCTATGGTGCTGGCGGCTATATGATTCCCGCTTACGATCACAACGGAGCGTTTTATTTCTACACATCAACAAAACCTGAAACAAGCATTGAAGCGCTTACAACAATTCTTGACGAGATAAAGAAAATAAAAACCGAAAAAGTTACAGACGAAGAATTGAAAAGGGCAAAAGACGGCTATCTCAACGGTTTTGCTTTTGAATTTGATTCAACAGACAAAATTGCGAGAAGAATGCTAATCTACAGTTTCTACGGCTATCCCGAAAATTTCAACGAAATTCTAAAGTCAAAAATTGAGAAAGTTAATGCAGAAGATGTTCTCAATGCTGCAAAAAATCATCTCTTTGAAGACAAACTTGCGGTTCTTGTCGTTGGGAAAAAGGAGATAAAGGACAAACTTAATTCTCTTGGTGAAGTGAATGTTATAGATGTGACTATCCCAGAACCTAAGCCAAAAGAAACCATTCCAGAGCCGACTGAAGAGACTTTAAAGCAGGGGACAACGCTTTTGAAGAATGTTTTAACGGCTGTTGGAGAAAAGCAGATAAAAAATCTTAAAAACATTTCTGTTGAAGGAACTATGTCGGTTAAAACTCCGATGGGGCAGTTTGCGATGAATCAAAAAGGGATAATCGTTTATCCCGACAAGGCGCACTTTGAACTTCAGACTCCGATGGGAAAAATGGAGCAGGTTCTTAAAGGAAGCGAAGGGTATATGGCTATGGGAGACCAGAAAAGACCAATTCCTGAAAGCAGACTTAAAGAATCAGTTAATTCACTAAATTATTCTTTCGGAGGGCTTGGCATTTTAAGAGATTTTTCAAACGGAAAAGTGCAGGCGCAGTTCATAGGAGAAAAAGAAGTAAAGGGAGTGAAAACAAAAGTTGTCGTAGTCAGGATGGGCAATAATCCGGTTAAAATTTATATTGGAAACGACAACCTGATATACGCCATTGCGACAAAACAGACCACTGAGCAAGGTCCAAAAGAACTTCTGGAAGTTTTCACTAACTACAAAGATGTAAAAGGAGTAAAAATTCCTTTTACAAGCAAGACTTA
>JAAZNT010000214.1 GCA_012798145.1 Thermoanaerobaculaceae bacterium
ATATTCAATCAAAAACTTTTTATGAGATATTAAGTGAAAAATCCAAAAGAACAATTCTTTTGAACCTTCCGGGTACATATCCTCCACTCACTTCAAACATAACAATCACTTCTCTTTTAACTCAGGGGGACAACTGCGTTTTTCCGGAAAATCTTAAAGATGAGAGCGATATATTTAAAAATTACAGGATATTTCCCGACACCTCCCTTCTTAAAAAAGGTGATCTGCAAGGATACATCAAAGACATTCAACAAATAGAGAAGTTAAGATTTGAAGCGATGAAGCATCTTTTTCAAAAAGATTGGGATTGTTTTTTTGTTGTTTTTTCAGGAGGCGATTGGCTAAGCCACGAAATATTTGCGGAAATGGTTGAAGGGAAAGCGCCAAAAGAATCTTATGAAGTTTTCCGCCTTTTTGACGAGGCAATTCGTTTTGTCGCGAAATCGCTAAAGGATGACGACACTCTATTAATGGTAAGTGACCACGGATTTAAAAGGGCGCAGGGCGTTTTGCATATTAATGAACTTCTTTTAAAAAAGGGATTTCTTGAGCCCGATTTTCTGAACCCATCTCCTCCTATGAGTCATAAAATGGAAGAAAAACTTTTTGACGAAGGAGACTATAAAAAAGTATCTCCAAATTTTTTAAGACTTGGGCTTAACAATGTTTTTGTTGAAAAAATAATCAGAGCGATCAGGAAATTAGGATTTTCCTATCCATTATTTTTGAAACCTGAAACATCCAGATCCTTGGCATTGATGATGACTTCCGAATCTTATGGCATAACAATAAATGATAAAAATAGGTTCGCTGATGGAAAAATCGAAAAAACCGAAATAAATGAGATTAAAGAAAAACTAAAATCATTTCTTTTGGAAATTGAATTTAATGGAGAAAAAGTCTTCAAGGACGCTTTCTATAAGGAAGATGTTTACTCTGGTGAATATGTGGAATCTGCGCCGGATATCATTTTTGGTGATTCCAACTGGGGTTATTCTTCAGCGATAAGAACGCTTGAAAAAAATCCTTTTGCTGTTGTGCCAAGAGGCGTCCATTCTCATTTTGGGGTTTTTCTCTGTTATGGAAGAAACATTGTGGCAAAGACAATTGGCAAAGGCGTTATATCAGTTGAAGATATAACTCCAATGATACTTTATCTGCTTGAGGAAAAAATACCAAAAAATCTGGATGGCAAAGTAATTAAGGAAATCATTGAAAAGAAATTCTTGGAGAAACATCCTGTCGAATATTGCGATTTTGAAAAACCAACGAGAGAAAGAAAAGAATATGACGGTGATGAAATTCAGAAAAAACTGAAAAGTTTGGGGTATATGTCTTGAGAAAACTCTTGATAATAGGGATTGATGGCGGAACTCTCGAGCTTATCAACCGTTTTGTATCAAGCGGCAAACTTCCTTTCTTTAGAAAGATTATGGAAGATGGTTGCTATGGAGAATTGAAAAGCACTGTTCCCGCACTGACTCCGCCGGCTTGGACATCTTCCTTCACAGGAGTCAATCCGGGAAAACACAATATATTTGATTTTTTCAGGTTTGATAAAGAAACAAAGTCGATGAAAATAATTTCTTCTTTGGAAAGGAAATATCCATCTTTTTGGGAAATATTGACAAAATACGGGATAAAAACAGGCGTATATAATATTCCCTGCTCATATCCTGCAGACATTGTCAATGGTTTTATGGTAACAGGAATGGGCACTCCGTCAGGATGTGGCGGATTTGCTTTCCCTAAGGATGAAGAAAAGATCTTAAATGAGATTAAAAGGAAGAAATTTGGTGCAAACTCAGTCCTTCTTGAAAAAAATAGAAGAGAGGATTTTTTAAATGACATTTATGCAACAACAGAAATTGACGAAGAAATTGCTGTAAAACTCTTAAAAAAGTATAATCCGCAGGTCTTTATGTATGTTTATGACGAATCAGACAGGGTTATGCACTTTTTCTGGCACGATTTTGATGAAAACCACCCAAAGCACGACAAGGAGACCATTTTTAAAGATGCAATTTTGAATTATTATGAAAGAATGGAAGATGGAATTAAAAAGTTTTTAAAAGAATTTGGCGAATGCGACCTTGTTATTTATTCTGACCACGGCTTTGGTCCACTCTACAAAGATGTTTATGTCAACCGTCTTTTGTGGAAGTGGGGCTATCTGAAAACTAATCAATACGCAAAGGAATCGGCTCAAAAACCTCTTTACAAAAGAATTCTAAAAGAGATAATTCCTACGAAAATGAGAAGATATTACCGGGAGAAGATCAAGCCATCTCCCCTTTCCAATCCTCTCGGATATGTTGATTTTGACTCCTCTACTGCTGTTTATACAAGTGTTTCAGGAAGGTCCATCATAATTCTTAAAGAAGAAGAGAGAGAAAGAATCAAACAAGAATTGAAAGAGAAACTTGAAAATTATATTGATGAGAAAACAGGGATCAAACCTTTTAAAGAGGTTTTTTTCAAAGAGGAAATTTACCAAGGAGAGTGGTTAAGTGGCGCTCCAGATATAATCATTGAAGAAGACGGGAGATACGCTTTTAAAACCGATTGGTCTCTGGAAGAGATAAAAGATTCTTCTCAATATGGAGCGGTAAAAAGCGGCTCCCATAGAGAAAAAGGATTTGTCTTCTTTTATGGTAATTCCTTTAAAAAAGCGGGAAAAATTGAAAATTGTCAGGTAATGGACATCTGTCCAACTATTTTACATCTATTGAAATTGCCTGTCGGTTCAGAGATGGATGGAAAAGTGATAATTGAATGCTTGAAAGATTGCGGGCAGATAGTTGCTGAAACATGTTCAGATTTAAGAAGCGAAAACGGCAAGGAGTGCAAAGTTGATGAAGAGGAAATAAAGGAGAAACTCAAAAATCTTGGATATATGTGATAAGTTTCTTTGCTATGTTGTTCTCCACTACGGCGATATAAATTTGACGAATAACTGTCTTAAATCTCTCAAAGCGCCGGATGAAAATGTTTTTGTTGTTGTCAATGGAAAGGACGAGGAAGCGGAAAAGATATTGAGCATTGAGTTTCCTTCTTTAAAAAAAATCGTTTTAGAAAAAAATTCAGGTTTTGCAAAAGGAATGAATGAAGGAATAAAAAAAGCTATTGAAGAACGATTTGATTGGATTATGATCCTCAACAACGATGTTGAGTGTTATGATAGTTTTTATAAGACAACCAAAGAAATCGCTGAAAGTTGCGGAGAAAGAAAAATAGTTTTCTCTCCCGTTATTTATGACAAAGATGGTGAGAAAATATGGTTTTCTGAGGGGAAGTTTTCAAAAATAACTGGAAGAGCAAAACATCTCGGCTTTGGTAAGAAAGAAATTCCTCAAGAAAAAAGAGAAAGCGATTATTTAACTGGATGTGCGATGTGTTTTCCTTCCAAAGCGGTAAAAGAAGCCGGGATGATGGATGAAGAATATTTTCTCTATTGGGAAGATGTGGATTGGTCTTTGAGATTGAAAAAGGCAGGGTATGGACTTTTTGTCTATCCGGAACTAAAAATTAAGCACATCGGCTCTGCGTCAACGCAACTTGAATCAAAAAAATATCTTTACTACTATTTCAGAAATCACTTAAGATTTATTTTTAAAAATATTTC
>JAAZNT010000215.1 GCA_012798145.1 Thermoanaerobaculaceae bacterium
AGTTTGCTTACAAGAAAGTCTGATGACGGCTGACCAGCAATTGGTGAAAGTTCTACAAAATCTGCTCCAACGATATCCTTTTCTTCTACGACTTTCTTTAACATCTTCAAAGTATCATAATAGAAAAGTCCTCCCGGCTCTGGAGTTCCTGTAGCAGGCATTATAGAAGGGTCGAGCCCGTCAACATCAAAGGTAAGATAAACTTTTTTAGGCAAACTTTTTACTACCTCATCTATCCAATCCAAATTTTTTGAAATTTCTCTTGCCCAAAAGATTTTTCCATTGTAATTTTTTATAAAATTACCCTCTTCTTCGGATAGAGATCTTATTCCAACCTGAACAATGTTTTGGCAATTATCGTAAATCCTTTTCATAACTGAAGCGTGGCTGTTTGGGCTTCCCTCATAACTCTCTCTTAAATCAAGATGGGCGTCAACCTGCAAAACTCCAATTTCATCATACAAATCCTGATGCGCTTTAAAAAGAGGGAAGGAAATGGAATGTTCACCGCCAAGAGATATTAAAAATTTTCCTTTTGAAATAAATTCCTTTGCTGCGCTGTAAACAGTTTCAACCATTTTTTCAGGATTTATATCTTCAAATAAAAGATCCTCCGTAGTATGGATGCCGGAAAGAAAACCAGAAGAAAAAGTCTCTTCATCAAAAAGTTCCATATTTCTCGATGCTTCAATTATTGCCGAAGGTCCTTTTTTTGTTCCCTTTCCGAAAGTTGTTGTCGCCTCGTAAGGAATTGACAAAATAACATATTTTGAAGAGGTGAGATCAGAAAAATTTTTGGACAATCCGCCAAAATTGTATGGATAAAACTCTGCCATAAGAAAACTCCTTTAAGCGTTAAGTTTACACCATTTTTATGAAATTTACACGCTGAATTTCTTAAAAAAATAAGGCACGGGGGTTTTCCCCCGTGCATTCTTACGGTCTTGTGTAATAAAATTCGTTGGATTGGCTTCCGTCTGGATTTTTGACTGTAATTGTAACGGTAACACCTTTGGGAACCATAGCCTGCAAAGCCGCGCCTTTCTTTGCTACTAAATAATAAGAGGATTTAAATTTTGTGCTTGGAACGGCAATTCCATTAATTAGAACCTGCGCTCCGTCAACAAAATTAGAGCCAATTACTTTCAGCCTAAAAGGACTGCCAACCTTCGTGACGGCGGTTATGACAGGATTATTTGAAGCGCTCTGCACAACAATCTGTCCGCTTTTTGAACAAGTTTGTCCATCAAGAGTCACTGTAAAAGTCCAATTATATGTTCCTTCGGTTGAATATGTATGGGAGACATTCGCTTGATTTGATGTTGCACCATCTCCGAAATTCCATAAAAATGAAGGATTGCCCGAACAATTTTGATGAGTTTCGCTTCCGGTAAAAGAAACTGTCAAAGGAGCTGAGCCGGATAAAGGATTTGCGACAGCGTTGCATGATAAAGAGCAACTTCCCGAACTTGTAACACTTATCGTTCCGCTTTTTGTGCAGGTTGTGTCTCCCGATTTTGCCGTAAGAGTGTATGTGTAATTTCCCTCATTGGCATAAGTATGACTTACATTTTGCTCTGAAGATTTTGTTCCATCGCAAAAATCCCATTCGTAAGATACCTCTGAATCACAGCCAGTGGCAGTGGAGGAAGCGCTGAAATTTACATTCAAAGGAGCCGTCCCGCTTGTCGGTGAAACTGTAGCTTCGCAGGTGATTTGACATCCTCCGACACTAATTGTTCCAGACTTTTGGCAAGATTGTCCTGCCCAAGAAACAGTCAAATTCCAGTTAAATGTTCCATTCTGTTGGTAAGTGTGAACGGGGTTTTGTTCTGTTGAAGAACCGCCGTCTCCAAAATTCCACTGGAAAGAAGGCGACCCGGAACAGCCGCTTCCTGAAACTGCTGCTGTGAAAGA
>JAAZNT010000216.1 GCA_012798145.1 Thermoanaerobaculaceae bacterium
TCGGCCTTTCACTGTTTTCCCTATGATTTCATATTTGATTTTTTTTAAATCCGCTTTTTCGGCAAATTGCTTCATTTTCTCATTTTTCACTGAAACTACAACTCTTGACGGCGATTCGCCAAAAAGAAATTGGTCTATTCTTTCCGGCTCATTTTCAAATGCAAGTTCCGCTCCGATCGAGCCACCCTCTTTTAAACAACATTCCGCCACAGCAACAAGAAGCCCGCCGTCTGAAACATCGTGGGCTGATTCAACAATTCTTTCTTTGCTCAAAACAATCATCAAATCAATCAACCTTTTATGAAGTTCAAACTCAACTCTTTTTATTTTCCCTTTGTCAAGCAAGAAGAATTGTGAAAGATATAACGAGCCGTCGAGCGCCGAATCTTTCTCACCTAACAAAACGATGTTGAGCCCTTCCTCTTCAAACCAAGGGTATAGAATATTTTCAACATCTTCAATGAGCCCAACCATAGCTATTGAAGGTGTTGGATAAATCCCCGTCCCTTCTGTCTCGTTATAAAAAGATACATTCCCCGAAACAACAGGCGTTTCAAGTTTCAAACACGCCTCTTTCATCCCTTCTATGGATTCAACAAACTCCCACATTACATCTTTCTTTTCTGGGTTTCCAAAATTTAGGCAATCTGTTATTGCAAGGGGTTTTGCTCCGCAAACAGCAAGGTTGAGCGCGCTTTCTGCCACTGCAAGTTTTGTCCCCTCTTTAGGGTCCAAAAAACAGCATCTCGGATTTACATCCAGACTCATAGCAACCGCTTTTTTTGTTCCTTTTATTCTAATTACGCCGGCGTCTCCTCCGCTTGTCATCACAGTGTTTGTCCTTACCGACTGGTCATACTGCCTGAATACCCATTTTCTTGAGCAAAGATGTGGAGAAGAAATGAAATCAAGAAAAACTTTCTTTAAATCCTTTATGTCTTCTATTTTACCCAAATCCAAATTCTGATTTTCCAAAAATCTTTTTGGTTCTTCTTTTGGCCTGTCATAGAGAGGCGCGGAATCGCCTATTCCATCGATTGGAATATCAGCCACTTTTTTCCCCTCAAAATAAAACTCAGCCCTTTTGGTGTCCGTAACTTCGCCTATTTCAACAGCGTCCAAATTCCATTTCTTGAAGATTTTAAGAATTTCGCTTTCTTTTCCTTTTTTGGCTACAAAAAGCATTCTCTCTTGACTTTCGGAGAGAAGAATTTCATAAGGAGTCATTTCCTTTTCTCTTAATGGAATTTTGCTTAGGTCAATTTTTATTCCGCTTCCTGCTCTTTCTGCCATCTCAAGAGATGAGGAAGTTAGCCCCGCCGCTCCCATATCCTGAATGCCGACTATCACATCTTTTTCCATAATTTCAAGGCAGGCCTCAAGAAGAAGTTTTTCAGTAAAAGGATCTCCCACCTGAACAGTCGGCTTCTTTTCTTCTGTTTCTTCTGAAAATTCTGCGCTTGCCATAGTTGCTCCGTGTATCCCGTCTCTTCCAGTTTTTGACCCGACATACCAGACAGGGTTTCCAACTCCTTCTGCTTTGCCTCTGAAAATCTTATCAGCCCTCATTAACCCCAAAGTGAAAGCGTTGACGAGTATGTTGCCGTTGTAGCAGGGATGAAATGTTACCTGTCCGCCTATCGTTGGAACTCCAATGCAATTTCCGTAATCGCCGACCCCAGCCACCACTCCCTTTATAAGATAAGGAGTTCTTGAGTTTTCTGGAGAGCCAAAAAACAAGCCGTTGAGATTTGCAAGAGGTCTTGCGCCCATCGTAAAAACATCTCTCAATATTCCGCCCACTCCAGTTGCTGCACCCTGATACGGCTCAATGAAACTTGGATGGTTATGAGACTCCATTTTGAAAGCTACCGCAAAACCTTCTCCTATGTCTATAATGCCTGCGTTTTCGCCGGGACCCTGCAAAACCCAAGGCGCTTTTGTGGGAAGCTTTTTCAAATGAATTCTTGATGACTTATAAGAACAATGCTCGCTCCACATTGCCGAAAAGATTCCAAGTTCTTCGTATGAAGGTTTTCTTCCGAGAATTTTCTGTATAGTTCCCCATTCCTCTTCGCTCAAACCGTGATTCTTGGCTAATTCTAAGGTAACTTCACTATCACCCATTTATTCTCTCCAAAAATGAAAGGATGCTTTCCATAATAAGTTTGCCGTCCTCGCTTCCAAGGATTTTTTCGCAAGCTCTCTCGGGATGGGGCATCATTCCTAAAACCCTCTTGTTTTCTGAGACAATTCCCGCTATCGAGTTTATCGCCCCGTTGAAATTCCATTTTTCTTCAACTTTTCCATCCGGAGAAACATATCTGAAGGCAATTCTTCCCTCGCCTTCAAGTTTTTTCAATGTTTCATCGTCGCAGAAATAATTTCCATCCCCGTGAGCAATCGGGATTTTAAGAATTTTGTCAACATTGCTTGTGAAAGGAGTTTCTCTATTCTCCGCTTTCAGATACACATAGTCACAAATAAAAGAAATTGTCTTGTTTCTTAACAAAGCACCCGGAAGAAGCCCGCTTTCACAAAGGATTTGAAATCCATTGCAAACTCCAAGGATAATTCCTCCTTTTTTAGCGAACTCTCTTACGCTTTCCATTGCCGGCGTCCTTGCCGCCATCGCTCCCGGACGAAGATAATCGCCATAGGAAAATCCACCGGGAAGAAGTACTATGTCGGGATTTTTAAGATCGCTTTCTGTGAACCATACAACTTCCGTTTCAAACTTGAAAACATCTTTGACAAAATGAATCATATCGTGGTCGCAGTTTGAACCAAGAAATTCTATTACTGTCGCTCTCATTTTATTCCTCAACCACTTCCACTTTAAAATCCTCTATAACTCCATTGACTAAAAGTTTCTTGCAATATTCGTTCATTCTCTCTTCCGCTGAACCTTCAAAAGAGGAATCTGCTTCTATTTCAAAAAACTTTCCAACTCTTACATTCTTAACTTCTTCAAAGCCAAGCGTTTTTAGAGCGTTTTCAACCGCTTTCCCTTGGGGATCAAGCACTTTTTTCTTCAGATAAACATAAATTTTTCCTTTCATATCTCCTCCAGAAAAACCCAATTTTAACACAGCAAAATAAAGATTGAAATAGAGTTTTTGATTAAAAAAAGGAAGGATTGGCTTTTATACTATCCAATCCTTCCTTAAATCAGACAAATACAATAAAAAGTTTCTTAATTGCTAAAGGGATCCCAAGGAGGCATAATAAGCGGCTCCTGCTCAGTCAATTTGAGAAGTTCTGGCGGAGCATATTTCTTATTGACAAGAATTTCATAAACATTTGCTTCAAACCAAGGCTTGGTTATTGTCCACCAGCCATCTCTTCCTCTTTTGTCGCCCCAAGAGTTCTCAACTTTCCACTTTACTGGCTCTCCATTTTTTACATCAACTCCCGTGAAGACCATACAGTGGTTTGGCGCACCGTCATAATAGCGCAGTTGATCCTCTTTGCTTAAGTAGAAATCAATTCCAAAAAGGCTTTTGTAATCCTGAACGCCAATATCCCATAACCCGGTTTTTGTGTTTCTCTGAACTGAAGAGTTGCAGCAAAACCAAACCGCCTGATCATCCATTAAGGAAGCAAGAGCCATTTTCTCCATTTCCTCAACGGTTATGTTGAGGGCTTCCATATCTGGCCCGTCTGCCGAATCTCTATTCCAAGAGAATTTTATGATTTTGTGATACGGCTTTCCCGGATAGTTTATGAATGAAATGTAGTTATCAAATGGAGACCCCATAAATTCTTTGTAAAAACTTTGTGGAGTATAGGTTTTTAGAGGAGATATTTTGCTTTCTTTTTCTACCGCTTTTGCAGTTTCCTTATCCTTCTCTTTGCTTCCTTTCATCTTGTATCGCCACTCAAAACTTTTTGGCGGTTCGCCAAGACAAAGGACTAAAATTTTATAAACCTGCTTTAGTGTTTCCATTTTTGCTGTGTTCTCTGCTTCCGTCGTCTGCGCTTCTCTAATCGCTTTAATCCCCTTTCTCATAACTGTCGCAAGGAGATTGTTCATCTGCCCTGTGTGACCCGCCTGCTGTGTGTCTGGCATAACATTTTTTGGGACAAGCCCATAACGGGAAACGAGAAACTTCACATAATTCCAATCCCCTCCATCGTCTATCGGCTTTTGCAAAAGAAGGGCGTTTTTCCTGCTGTCGGGCGGCTCCTGTTTGAGCGCTCTTGCAAGTTCAAGGGTTCTGTTTGCCCTTTCCAATTTATCCCAGAATTGGAGATAGGCTTGAGAAAGTTCAAAATTTTCAAGGTTGTATTTTTTTATGATATCGGGACGGACTACATTCAAGCCGGCAAATAGCCAGCATCTTCCACTTTGCTCCTGATTTGTGATTTTTCCGGTTTCTATTTCCTTTGTAAAAAGAGTGTCATCTTTCAATGTTTTTTCCCTGTCGGTAACAAGAGCGTTTATCTCGTTTTCCGCCAGAGCGTTTTGAACCGCTTTCATTTCGGGAGTGATGACCACCGCCTGCCGAAGTGAATCAACAATTTCAGGAGTTAAAGCCCCTTGTTGAGAGGGCTCCTCACCCGGAGCAGGAAGATACTGCCCGAAAAAAGATACAGCCACAAAGACTAACGCCAAAAACACAACCAAACGAATTTTCATCTTTCCCTCCAACAAAATCAAAGAGAGATTATAATGAACAAAGAGATTTTTGTAAATGAAAAGAAATGTCGTTTGTAGTTATGCTTGTTTGCAACTATTTTTTGTTATTGCTTCGCCGTTTTGTTAATCTGCATTTTATTGCATCCATATTGGTTTTGAGCAATATTTTGGTGCTTCACAAAAGGGGGACTTGACAGACTGCTAACTTTCTGCTAATATGCTATCTAATCATCGTTAGTTTATTAACGATGATAGAGGAAAGGATAAGATGAAAGTTATTTTTAAAACATATTTTCAAAAAATGGAACTGAAAAAGAACACACTCTTTCCTAACAAATACATAGGCATCTCTGAAACACCTTCTAACATTTACAAGACGCGTTTGGGGCAGGATGAAAAGGTTGGCACTGCGAAATCAAAAACTCTAATTGCTAAACCTGAATTAAAAAATATTTTGATAAAGAATTGCAGACTAACTTTTAATGGCATTAATAAGACAAGAAATAAGTTGGACGCAAAACTACTCTCAATAAGGATACCAATAGTGATGTTTCAAGAAAAACTTGAGCGGAGAATAGCATGAGAAAGTCTAAAAGCAGAAGCGTTGAAAGACTTTTAAGGTATTGTGAATTTGTCAAGAAAAGATTAGAAGAAGGAAAGAGTTATGTTTTTTCTCATGAACTTGCCGATTTAGTTGGTGTCAGCCCTGCGCAAGTAAGGCAAGACCTGATGGTTTTTAAAATTGTTGGCACTCCGCAAAAGGGATATCCTGTAGAGGAGTTTTACAGAGTTCTTAGCGATCATCTTAAAAGCGGAATTAAAACTAAAATTATTCTTGTGGGTGTCGGAAATTTGGGCAGAGCAATTCTCTCTTACTTCATAAAAAGAAAACCTAACCTTGAAATCGTTGCAGCATTTGATTCTGATCCTCAGAAGACAGAAAGAATTTACTCTGGCACAAGAATACTGCACATCTCAAAAATGAATGATTTCATTCTTAAAGAGGATATAAAGGTTGCACTTATAACAGTTCCGGCAGATTCAGCTCAGATTGTTGCAGATCAGATTATTAAAGCCGGTATAAAGTGCATTTTAAATTTTGCTCCTGTGGCTCTCAAAACCCCACCGGAAGTTTTTGTTGAACAGTTAGACATAACTCTTTCAATAGAAAAAGCGGCATATTTTGCAAATAAGGAGGCGCAATGAAACCAGTGAAATCTGACAAAATAGACGCAATTCTCTCAAAGCACCAGCACCCGTCAAGAGAGCACTTAATACCCATTCTTCAGAGTGTTCAAAATGAATTTGGCTATATACCTAAGGATGCTGTAAAAAAAATTGGAACAATGCTTTCAATATCAGCGAGCAAGATTTACGGGGTGGCGACATTTTATAACCAGTTCAAGTTCAACCCTCCCGGCAAATATCACATAATGGTTTGCAGGGGAACGGCATGTCATGTAAAGGGTTCGCTCAGCGTTTTAAACCTTCTTGAAGAAATCCTTAAAATAAAAGCGGGGCAAACCACAAAAGACGGCCTTTTCAGTATTGAGACTGTCGCTTGTATGGGCGCCTGCAGTCTTGCCCCAGTCATAAGCATAAACGGTGAATATTACGGAGAAATTACAAGAGACAAACTTGAACAATTAGTAAAAAGCATCAGGGGAAAGGAGCAAAAAAAATGACAAACCTTGAAGATCTTAAACTAATTAAAGAAATCCCCGAATACAGCCGCAGGAAATTTTTTGGCGATTTCTTTGGCAACAGTGAAGAAACAATTAAAGTCTTGAGACGCGAAAAATATATTAAACCGGTTGTGTTGATAGGAGCAGGCACTTGTGGGCTTGCAGCAGGTGCCGCAAAAGTCAAAAAGAAAATCGTTGAATTTTTAAAACAACAAAATATTGACGCAGACATTATTGAGATAGGATGCATCGGTTTTTGCTCCGGCGAACCGCTTGTTGATGTAATTTTTGACGGAAAAAACCGCATAAGTTTTCAGAAAGTGACTGAAGAAAATGCCTTTGAAATTCTTGATTCTGTTTTATTAAAGAAAAAACCAACTATGTCAAATATCCTTGGGCAATTTGAGGGAGATAATCCTTGGAAATATGTTCCTCTGATTAACGAGCATCCCTTTTTCAAGAAACAGATGAGATTTGTTCTCAAAAACTGTGGAATCATAAATCCTCTTTCTATAGAGGAATACGCAGCAAGAGGCGGATACCTTTCCCTCATTTATACGCTTACATCAAAGACTCCATCGGAAGTGATAGATGAGATAGAAAATAGCGGGCTCAGGGGAAGGGGTGGCGGCGGATTCCCCACCGGCAGGAAATGGAGAATCGCCTCTTTGGCAGACGACCATAAGAAATATATAATCTGCAACGCAGACGAGGGAGACCCCGGAGCATTTATGGACAGGGCAGTCATAGAAGGAGACCCTCACAGAGTAATTGAAGGGATGATAATCGGGGCTTACGCAATCGGGGCATCCAAAGGATATGTTTATATACGGGCGGAATATCCGCTTGCTGTTAGAAATCTCGCCTATGCGCTTGAGGAAGCAAGGAGAAAGGGCTTGCTGGGCAACAACATTTACGACAGCGGTTTTTCTTTTGATATAACCATAAAAATGGGGGCTGGCGCATTTGTATGTGGTGAGGAAACCGCTCTTATCCAAAGCATAGAAGGCAAAAGAGGAATGCCAAGACCAAGGCCGCCATTTCCTGCGGCAAGGGGAGTTTTCGCCAAACCGACTGTAATAAATAATGTTGAAACATTTGCCAATGTTCCGGAAATAATAAGGGTTGGTCATCAGGCATTTTCCTCCATCGGCACAAAAACATCAAAGGGCACAAAAGTCTTCGCCCTATCCGGCAATTTGAAAATGCCCGGGCTTGCTGAAGTTCCTATGGGAATAACAATAAAAGAGATTGTTTATGATATCGGCGGAGGGATAGAGAAAAATTATAATTTCAAAGCGGTTCAGATAGGAGGTCCCTCTGGTGGATGCATCCCTGAAAGCAAAATAGAAACTCAAATAGATTATGAATCACTCAAGGAGGTTGGAGCAATGATGGGCTCCGGCGGGCTTGTCGTTATGGATGAGAGAACTTGTATGGTTGATGTTGCAAAATACTTTATGAGTTTTATCAAATCTGAATCCTGCGGAAAGTGCATCCCCTGCCGAGAGGGAACAAAAAAGATGCTTGACATTCTTGAAATGATAACAAAAAGAAGGAATGTGCTCGACACAAACAAAACCCTTATGAGATTCAAAGGAATTGTTGAACTGGAAAACCTCGCAAGGGTTATAAAGGAAACAAGTCTTTGCGGGCTTGGACAGACTGCGCCCAATCCAGTGCTTTCAACTCTCAAGTGGTTCAGGGCTGAGTATGAGTCTCATGTTTATGAAAGAATTTGTCCTTCAGGAGCATGTAAAGAGATGCTTTTCTATCATATTGATGTTTCAAAGTGCAAGGGCTGTACTCTTTGCGCAAAGGGATGCCCTGCGAAGGCAATAGTTGGAAGTCCTAAAAACACTCACTACATTGTTGAAGACAAGTGTATCGGCTGTGGAAACTGCGTCAATCTGTGTAAATTTGATGCGATAGCAGTTTCTTCTTCCTTGTGAGGAGGTATTTTTATGAAAGTATGGATAAATGCAAAACAAGTTGAAGTTGATGGAGAACAGACGATTTTAGATGTTCTCAAGAAAAACTCAATAGATGTCCCAACCTTATGTCATATGGAAGGAAGGCTTCCAAGCGGCGCTTGCAGAATATGTGTCGTTGAAGTAGAAGGACAGCAAAATCTTATTCCAAGTTGTTCCACCCCTATTCAAGACGGAATTAAAATCTGGACATCCAATCCGAGGGTAATAAACGCAAGAAAAACGATAATTGAACTTCTTTTATCATCTCATCCCGACGATTGTCTTTACTGCGACAAACAGGATAAATGCTACCTTCTTCAACTTGCGAGAAAATATGCTGTTGATTCTAACAGATTTCCTAAAACGGTGAGAGACCTTAAACCTGATTACGCAAGCCCTTCGATCTCAAGAGACCCATCCAAATGTATACTCTGTGGCAAGTGCGTCAGGGTTTGTGAAGAGGTTCAAGGCGTAGGATGCATAGATTTTGTCGGAAGGGGTTTTTCAACAGCGATTGGATGCGCTTTTAATTCTTCAATTAATGTTACTTCCTGCGTAAATTGCGGACAATGCGTCGCAGTGTGCCCAACAGGCGCTCTAATGGAGACAAGAAACATTGCGGATGTTATGAATGCAATAAGAAGCGGGAAGTATGTGGTCGCCCAGCATGCCCCTGCTGTCTCTGTTTCACTCGGAGAGGAGTTTTCTTTACCATACGGACGAGATGTTGCAGGATTAATGGTTACCGCTCTGAAAATGATGGGTTTTAAGGCGGTTTTTGACACCTCTTTTGCCGCAGACCTCACAATAATGGAAGAGGCATCGGAGCTTGTTGACAGAATAACCAAAAAGAAAACTCTCCCTTTGTTTACATCCTGCTGTCCAGCTTGGGTTAAATATGTTGAAACTTTTTACCCCGATTTTATAGACAACCTTTCAACCTGCAAGAGCCCTCATCAAATGCTTGGCGAAGTGATCAAATCCTACTATGCTGAAAAAAATAACATTGACCCCGATGACATTGTTGTGGTGTCAATTATGCCTTGCACCGCGAAGAAATTTGAGGTAAAAAGACCTGAACTCAAAGGCGAAAACAGCAGCGATGTGGATTATTCTCTAACCACAAGAGAGCTTGCAAGAATGATATCAATGAACGGGATAGACCTTAAAAAGCTTTCACCATCAGAAGCAGATATGCCATTTGGCAAAAGAAGCGGGGCGGGAAAAATATTTGGAGCGTCCGGCGGAGTTTCCGAAGCGGCAATTCGTACTGCGCATTTCTTATTGACTGGAAATGAAATTTCCA
>JAAZNT010000217.1 GCA_012798145.1 Thermoanaerobaculaceae bacterium
ATTGACGAAGAAGCCCTTGGCGGGGCAATGGCTCACGCATCAATTTCGGGAAATATTCATTTTGTCGCAAAAAATGAGCAAATTGCTATTCTTCTTGCAAAAGAGATTCTTTCTTTTCTTCCTCAAAACAATCTTGAGCCGCCCCCGGAGAGGCCATTTTCAGGTATAGTAGTTGACGACGAGGTTATGGACAGAATAATTCCGGATGACCCAAAAGTTCCTTATGATATGAGACAAATTATCTACCGCCTCGTTGACAACGGGTATTTTCTTGAGGTTCAAGAACATTACGCTCCAAATATTATTGTTGGATTTGCAAGACTTGGCGGGATGTCTGTTGGAATAGTGGCAAACCAGCCGATGCATCTTGCGGGAGTGTTGGATATCAACGCTTCAGACAAGGGAGCAAGATTTATAAGAACTTGCAATGTTTACAATATTCCGATTGTTACCTTGGTTGATGTTCCGGGCTTCCTTCCCGGAATCAAACAGGAGCACGATGGAATTATAAGGCATGGCGCAAAGATGCTTTTTGCCTATGCCGCTTCAACCATTCCAAAATTGACTGTAATAATTAGGAAGGCTTACGGAGGAGCATATCTTGCTATGTGTTCAAAAGATATGGGAGCCGACAGCGTTCTTGCCTGGCCCTCTGCGGAAATCGCAGTGATGGGTCCCGAAGGAGCGGCAAAGGTAATTTACAGGAAAGAATTGAGCGAACAAAAAGATAAAGGCGAATTTTTAAAGAAAAAAATTGAAGAATACAGGGAGATACACGCCAATCCTTACAAAGCAGCAGAAGCGCTTCATATTGACGATGTTATAAGACCTTCAACTACAAGAAGGTTGTTGATTGAAAGACTTGGGATACTTCGTGCAGTAAGAAATCTAAGGCCTCAAAAGAAGCATGGAAATATACCTTTATAAGGGAAAAGAATGAATCTTGCTTGGGAAATAGTTTTTATGTCAATTGGCGGGGTTTTTCTCGCAATGGTTATTTTGACAACAGTTCTTTATCTCTTCAGGACACTAAGCCAGATTTTTACAAAAGAAAAGAAAAGAATTGAAAGTTCTGAACTTGAACAAAACGAAGAAATAATTCTTTTGCTTACTGCTGCGGCTTATTCGGCTTTAAAAAAGCGTGTAAAAATTCATAAAGTGCATGTCCATAGAGAACCATTTATTGAAAGATGGTCTTATGCAGGAAGAATGGATATACATCTTTCTCACCAAAAATCGGGAGTAAATCAATGAAAAAGTTAAGAATCACAGTGCAAGGAAAAGTTTATGATGTTACAGTTGAAGTTCTTGAAGACGATGAGGCGATTCAAAGCGAAGGATTAGGTTTTGGAACTCCGCCCATTCCACCTCCTCCGGCTCCGGTTACCCAAACAGCTCCTCCTGTTTCAAATGTTGTAAAAAGAGGAGGTCCAAACAGTCTTGCCTCTCCTATTGCCGGCTCAATTCTGAAAGTTTTTGTTTCAGAAGGCAGCGAAATTGAAGAGAAAGCACCTGTGGTTTTGATGGAAGCGATGAAAATGGAAACATACATTTATGCTCCAAAAAGCGGAAAAATCGCCTCCGTTAAGGTGAAAAAAGGTGACACTGTTCAGGCGGGTGACACTTTAATTGAATACGCTTCATAATAAACCGATATGATTGAAAAACTATTAGAAACTGCGGGATTTTTGCATCTGACTTGGCGGGAAGGAGCGATGATTGCTATTTCCTGCCTTTTGCTTTACCTTGCCATTAAGAAGGGGTTTGAGCCTTTGCTTCTTGTTCCAATTGGATTTGGTGCGCTTCTTGCGAATCTTCCTTTGAATGGTTTGATGTCTCCTCCAACTGATGTTGGACCCGGAGGACTTTTTTATTATCTTTTTAAAGGTGTAGAACTGGAAATTTTGCCTCCCCTAATATTTCTTGGATTGGGAGCGTTGACAGATTTTGGACCTATGCTCAGCAACCCTAAAACTATTCTTCTTGGAGCGGCTGCGCAACTGGGTGTATCATTCACATTTTTAGTCGCTACCTTTATTGGATTTGCTCCGAATGAAGCGGCTTCCATTGGAATAATAGGTGGCGCTGATGGCCCAACGAGCATTTATCTTACAGTGAAGCTTGCAAAGCATCTTCTTGGTCCCATAGCCGTTTCGGCATATTCTTATATGGCTTTGGTTCCTTTGATTCAGCCACCGATAATGAAACTGCTTACTACAAAAAAAGAACGCTTGATAAGAATGGAGCAGTTAAGCGATGTTCCTAAGTGGGTGAAAATCATTTTCCCGATAATGGTCACAATAATTGCCGCTTTGATAGTTCCACCGGCGACCTCGTTAATTGGGCTGTTGATGTTCGGCAACTTGCTTAGAGAGTGCGGGGTTACTGAAAGACTTGTAAAAGCGGCTCAAAATGAACTCATCAATGTTGTTACGATAATACTTGGCTTGTCTGTTGGTGTGAGTATGTCGGGAGAATCCTTTTTAACTCCTTCAACGCTCAAAATATTGCTTCTTGGAAGTGTTGCTTTTGCAATATCAACGGCTGGAGGAGTTCTGTTTGGAAAATTAATGGCTATTCTTCCGGGGAAGCCTATAAACCCCCTTATTGGCGCAGCGGGAGTTTCAGCAGTTCCTATGGCAGCAAGGGTTGCACACAGAGTTGCCCAAGAAGAAGACCCGAACAATTATATTCTTATGCACGCTATGGGTCCAAATGTTGCTGGGGTTTTGGGAACAGCGGTTGCTGCTGGAGTATTTCTCGCGTTGCTATCATAAAAAGATTTGTTTTCATTTTTCTGATTTCAAAATCTTCTTTAACTTGAAAAAATATAGTGGACAATCAAAAACTATTTAACCAAGATTTGTCATTAAGAAAACTTTAACAAGCGGTTAGAGATTGGTTAGGGAAAATGGAAGATAAGTCACTCGTTCCTGACTTTGACAGTTGATTTTTTGAAATTGTTTATTGACAAGGGTTTGGGGGACACTTATACTATCTACTCCACTACATTTTCTTCTTTTAATATTGTTGGGGGTATTTTGATGTTCAGGCTTCTTAAGATTTGGTTGTTCAGTCCGCTTATTTCTGTTCTTGCAAAAATCTTTTGATCATCGGTTTTG
>JAAZNT010000218.1 GCA_012798145.1 Thermoanaerobaculaceae bacterium
GAGTTCATAAATTTGCGCACCTAAAGATTTCGCCACACTAATTGAAGAGGAAAAATCCCTTTTCCTCAAATTTTCATCGCCGTCAATTACTCTTTCGCCTTCAAGAAAGGAAAAAATAGCCATTAAAAACCTTGCCAAAGTCGCAGACCCCTTGGCAAAATATCTTCCATCTGGAGGGCGGCGGTTCATTGAAGGTTTTACCAACACCTGCCCATATCTTTTCTCTATTTTGCACCATTTTTCAATAATTTTTAAAGTTGCCTTGACATCTTCAGAGTTGCCCAAATTCCTTATTAAACTCTCTTTTTTGCAAAAAGATGCGATTATCAAACATCTAATAGCAAATGATTTTGAAGGAGGAGGGAAATAATCCCCTTCTATTTTTGCTCCAAAAGGAATTGAAACAGATTTTTTATTGATATTTAAGTTCCGCCTGCTGTTCTCTTTCAAGGTCTTTTTTCTTGATGCTTTCCCTTTTGTCATAAAGTTTCTTTCCTTTTGCAAGGGCAATTTCAACCTTTATTTTTCTTCCCTTTTGATATAGTTTTAAAGGGACAAGCGTCAACCCCTTCTCTTCCGTTTTTCCTCTTAACCTTTTAAGTTCCATCTTGTGCATCAAAAGTTTTCTTTTTCTCAAAGGGTCTAAAGGGGACAAACTCAAATGGGTGTGAAAAGAATATGGAGAAATATGGCAGTTGTAAAGAAAAAGTTCTCCTTTTTCAAAAGCGGCGTATGCGTCTTTTATTTGAACTTTGCCATCCCTTATGGATTTAACTTCAAATCCGTTTAGAACAATTCCCGCCTCATAAATTTCAAGTATTTCATAAAAATGACGCGCCGCCCTATTTGAAACAAAAATCCTTTCTTCGTCAGCCATCATTCTTATCTTTCAAATCCTTCAAACTTTTCATAACAGACTCTTTAAAAGATTTAGGGACATTTAAAAGAGGCATAGTTTCAAGGCGGTCAATAAGTTTCTTCATCGCCTCATACTCTTTTTTGCACCTTTCGCACTCTTCAAGGTGGCGGGCGATTTCCGCATATTCCTCTTTTGAGAAATCGTTTTCAATAAATCTTGGCAGAAGTTCAACTATTTTCTTGCAAATCATTCTTCTATACCTAATTGATAGATACGAAAGCGAAAACGCTTTTGTTTCATTTAACTTTCTCAAGTTTCTTCATTAGTTCCTTCCTTGCTCTGAAAATTTTATTCTTAACCGTTCCAACCGGAAGGTTCGTGATTTTCGCCATCTCCTCGTAAGATCTAAAATGTATGTGCCTCAAAATAATCAACTCTCTGCTTAATGTATCAAGGGAAGATATTGCGGTGAGTATTTCCTTTTCCATAATTTTTTTTTCAAGTCGCTCCTGAGGGCTTAAATCGTTTGATTCAATCTCTATCTTGCTTTCTTCGTCTTCATCTTTCTCGTCAATTGAATCAATCTTCGGCGTTCCTTTCCTAAGGTGGTCAATCGCAAGGTTGTTCGCTATCCTGTAAATCCAAGTTGAAAATTTATAATGGCTGTCATACTGGTCAAGGTGAGAATAAACTTTCAAAAAAACTTCCTGACATAGTTCAATCGCCTCTTCATAATTTCTCAACAATGGAAAGAGAAGGTTTATGAGCCCTTTTTGATACCTTTCAACCAAAAGAGAGAAAGAATCCTTATCTCCCTTTTTAACCTTTTCAACGATTTCAATGTCGGTCAAAAATTCCTGTTGCTTCACATCTTCCCCGAAATAAAATTATACCCCAAAAAGAGAAAAGATTTTGGGCAAGTTTTACGGGTTTGGTTAAAAAAAGCAATTATTTCAAAATGTAATATATTCAAAAAGAACGATCTTATATCCTAAAATTCTTTTTCAAATCGCCTGTTTTAAGTGTTATAATTTAATTGTAGGTGAATAATGGTTATGAGCGAAAAATATTTTGAACAATATGAGAAAAGATTTGTTGCCAATGCCATTTTAACTAAGGGTCAAACACCCCAAATTGCTTGGGGTTGCTTTTTTGACCAATTTTTGCCGTTTGGTATTTTATGGGCAAATCTAAAATCTTGAAACGGTGCAATCAAGAATCCACTGCTGAAACTTCGGCTCGCTGTCGGAGAGTTTTATCACAAGAATTTCTGGAAGTTCATAAGTGTGAACTTCTTTTATCGCTTCTTCAACTTCGCCTTTCAAACTTTCTCTTGTCTTTATCAAAAGGAGGAATTCTTCATCATCCCAAACTTCGCCTTTGAATCTGTAAATGGAGCGGATCTTTTTTATTATGTTGACGCAGGCGGCAAAACCCCTTTGAACAAGCGTTTCCGCTATTTTTACGGCAAGTTCTTCGGAATTTGCGGTTGTGATGACAAGGATTATGGATTCCATCAAAACCTCCTTAAAAGGATAGACTACCATTTTTTATTTATGTGTCAAGTGGAAAACTGCAATAATGGCTGAAAAAGAAAAAGTGGTTGACGAAATAATTAAAAAGTATTCGCACAGAATGCCATTTCCTGATAGGGCGGGTTCGCTTATGCGCCTTTATCTTCAAAGGGGAAAACTTCCTGAAAGCGACTTTAATATTCTTGCGCTCTCCCTTCTCGCCTCAATTTCAGAGCCCCTATTTCTTCACATTTATTCTAAAGAGGATCTGATTGATGATTTTTTCTTGCTCACAAGAAATAAGGAAAATCTTTCTTTTAACAAAATAAAAGATTCTTTGCAGAGAAAAATTTTCTCTTCTTCAAAAGAGGTGCAAAATGTAATAAACGATTTTCGACTTGTTCATCTTTCCGCTGTTGTTGTTCTTGACCTTCTCTCAATTTTAAGTTTTGAAGAGGTGTGCCTTGCTTTAAGCGATATCGCAGACGCAGTTGTTTCAACAGCCATATATCTTTCAGAACACAAGGCTATGAATCAAATGGGAATGCCATACCACAAGGTGAGCGGTGATAAACTTGTTAAGACGAAGTTTGTCTTTTTCGCTTTGGGAAAATGGGGGGCGCAGGAACTCAATTATTCTTCCGATATAGATTTAATAACATTTTACGAGGAAGATGGCAAAACAGACAAAGGGTTCTTAAACAGTGATTATTTTGAAAAAATTGCAAGAAATGTTTACGAGATCTTGACTTCAGAACCGCTCTCTTTGGCGGGATTCAAGGTTGATTTTGATTTAAGGCCAAGGGGAAAAGACGGCAGATTGACTATTCCCATCAAAAATGCCTTTGATTATTACAGCAAGGAGGCACAGTTTTGGGAAAAACAGGCATGGATAAAAGCAAGAACATTTTATGGAGATAGCCACCTTGGAGAGGAATTTATTTCCAAAATGCACAAACTTATAATCTCCGCGAATAACAGCGCTTTTTTTTGCAAAGAGATAATCAAATCAAGGCAGAAAACTTTGCAAAACATCACAGACAAAAAGAGAGATTTAAAAGAGGGCGATGGCTCAATAAGGGACATTGAATTTGCTGTTCAGGCGCTTTCAATCGCTTCCGCTAAAATTGAAAAAAACACTTTAAAAGCAATCCACCTCCTGAAAGAAAGCAACAATTTAACTTCTGATGAGGAAGAAAAAACAAGAAAAAGTTATGAAATATTAAGAAAATCAGAACATTTTGTTCAAGTTGTCAATTTAAGACAGGTTCATCTTGAGCCGAAGTCAGAAAAGGAATGGGAGGGGCTCAAAAAGTTTCTTTCATCGGAAGAGCCAAAAAAATTGATTGAAGAGAGCAGAAAAAGAGCAAGGATTTTTTTTCAAAGAAAATTGGAACTTTTGCTCAAGTCCGACGGGGAAAAAATCATAGAGATTGAAATTGCAGAAGATCTCAAGAAAAGAAATTTTGAAAAAATTGAAGCGATTTCGCCAATTCTTCATAAGATTTACAACATTCTTTTAAGTTCAAACGAAGTCGAAGTCGAGGATGTGAGGAAATTTCATAAAATTATTCTTTCCGCAGATTTAAATCCAAAGTTTTTTCAAAAAGCGTTAAAATCGCTTGAAACAATACTTTCAAATGAAGCTTCCTTTAAGCGAATAATGGCGAAAAAATCAAATTTTCCTGAAAAATTAGAGAGGATTTTCAAAATTGTATCTCTATCAGAAAGCGCATCGGAGTATCTTAAGACTATTCCGGAAAGTGTTGAAACTTTGTTAAGGGAGGATTTCACAAAAATAGATACGGAAGATTTTTCATTTGGATTGAAAAACCTTGAAATTAGAGAAATAGCCCTTAAGCAGAAAAAAATCTTTATAGCTTCAATCGCAAAACAAATTTTTGAAAAAGACAAAAACTTCTGCGAAGTTTATTCAAAAGTGGCAGAAGATATAGTAAGAAGCATTTTTGAAAAAACAGCAAAAGAGTTTTCTGATTCAAAAATTTCACAAGATATTTCATCAAAAATAGCAATTTTTTCTCTTGGGCGATTGGGATTTAGAGAGATGGTTTTCGGTTCAGATCTTGACCTTTTGATAGTAAAAAAGGACGATAAAGATTCTTCAAATCTTTTTTCCGACTCTGTTGAAAATAGGGTGGCGAGGGCGGTTATTGAAAACCTGTCTTCTATGACTTCCTGCGGAAATCTTTACGAGGTTGATTTAAGGTTGAGACCCTTTGGCTCATCTGGAGTTTTAGTCCCATCTGTTGAAACAATTAAGAAATATTTCAAAAAAGAGGCAAGGTTGTGGGAAAAACTCTCATACACAAAGATAAGATTTTTGTGCGGCAACAGCGCCCTTGCAAAAAAGGTTTACTCTTCAGTTTTACAAAGTTTTTATAAAGAGGATTCATCTTCGCTGTCGGCAGTCAAAATTTTGATAAGACGGCTTCTTAAAAGCAACCAAACTCTTGAGGGAGAAATAAAATTTAAAGAAGGCGGATTGTTTGACCAAGATCTTTTTGTCGCCGCTTTGATAAACAATAGTGGGAAATTGTGTTTCGGCAAAGGTTTTGCAGGAGCGCTATTTTTTCTGAAAGAAGAGAAAATTTTAACAGAAGAGGAAACATCTCTCTTAAAAGAGGCAAAAGACTTTTTCTTAAAACTTCTTTACGGAGTCAGAATTTACTCTTCACCACACAAAAAACCAAAAACAATAGAAGAGCTTTCCTTAAACTTCTGGAAAAAAGAAGATGAAGAAAAAATGCGAAAAGAGATTGTTTCTTTAATCAACTCCCGCTTTCCGCGCCTGCTTTAGACGCCTCGTTAACCCATTTCAAAACAATTCTCAATAGCAAAGCGGCAAAAAGACTGCTTACAACCAAAACAAAGAAAAACCTGCTATGGGGAAGTTTGTCCCAAAGTGGCTCAATCGCTCCTGAAAGATAGTTTCCTATCGCTGTCGCGGCAAACCATCCTCCCATCATTAACCCTCTAAATCTTGGCGGAGCAACCTTTGAACAGAATGAAAGTCCCATCGGGCTTAGACATAACTCTCCAAAAGTTATCACCGCATAAGCGCTTACAAGCCACCACACAGAAACAAGCCCCTTGTCGCCTCCAGAAAGGCCGGCAAGAGCCATTATTCCGAAAGATGTAGCAGTCATCAACATTCCTATTATCATCTTTCCCGGAGTTGACGGCTCAAGATTTCTCTGTCTCAAAAACTTGAAAAGAAAAACAACAATCGGAGTTAAAGTTATTACGAAGAAAGGATTTACGGACTGGAAAAGTTCCGCTGGAATTTTATAACCCATAAACGGCTTTGTGCAATCTCTTCCCCAGAAAGTCAATGTAAAGCCGTTTTGGTGGAAGGACATCCAGAAAAGGATAACAATCGCATAAATTATAAGAAGGGAAAATATTCTCTTTTTTTCCTCCTCTTTAGTCAGGTTGACATTTTTCACCATTGAATCTTTATGATGGGCGATTTCGGCATGCTCAATATATCTTTTGAATGTTTGGAAAATCAAAACCGACAAAACCATTCCCATTGCTGCCGCCCCGAAAGCGAAAGACCACCCCAAATTGTTTCTCAAAAAAGAAGCCGCCATTGGCGCAAAAAGAGCCCCGATGTTTATTCCCATATAAAAAATGTTGAAAGCGGAGTCTTTTAGAGGGTTGCCCTCTTCGTATAAATTACCAACCATAACAGAGATGTTCGGTTTGAAAAGCCCGTTTCCGCAAACAATAACCAAAAGTCCCAAAAAGAAAATCCATCTTCCCTTTTTTCTCTCTGGCCCGTTGTATTTCGGCGCCGTCTCTTCGGAAGTTTTTCCCTCTTTTTTAAGTTCAATAACTTTTTGCTCCCATTTTTTGAAATTTTCTTTCTGCTCTTGCTCCGCTTTAGCAATCTGCTCTTCAATTTGAGGGGTCTCTTTGAGGGGAACAGATAAAAGCCCGTATCCGAGAGCAAGAAGAAGCCCTCCCAAAATTATTGTTTTCCTGAAGCCAAGAATTCTGTCTGCCACAAAACCGCCCGCTATCGGAGTGAAATATACAAGGGCGAGAAAAGTTCCGTAAATTGTCCCCGGATGGGGGTAATGAAAATATTCGTCAAGGTATAGAGTAAAAATAGCGAGCATTGTGTAAAAACCGAAACGCTCCCACATTTCCGTAAAAAAGAGAACTTTCAAACCGGCAGGATGTTTTAAGTTTTCCACTTTTCCCTCCGCAACAAAGGTATAAAACTATAAGAAAATTGAGATAATGTCAAGGGAAGAAACTACTGATGTTTAGTAAAAATGCGGGAGAGAGAAAGCGAGAAAGGGCATCACGATTGCCGAAGGAAATGAGAAATATAGAAAAAAGCAATTAAAAACAAGGCCCAAATTTACCCTGATTTTAAAAGCCAAAGAGTATTATTTGCTTATTTTGATTTTTGCAACTCAATAGTCAAATTGATTAAAAGTAATTATATCATCTTGAAAAGTGTATTCGTAGTAAAGGATAGGAATAGCAATATTTTTTGCATTGAAAGCATTAAAGGCCTCAAGAATGCTTTGCCATCTTTGGGTCGGTGTTCCATCTGCTCTAAATTTCCTGTTGAACAGGGGCGCTACAATTATAGGTTGAATATTGGCGTTTATGGCTCCTTGAATATATTGCCTTGTCCAATTAACATACTTGAATATCTGTTTAGTTATATCAGGTTTTACATTTTCATCTTTAAGCTCAATTATCCGATGTTGACGAACATCCCTAGGCAAATTTAGAATAGAAAATATATCAATACTCCGCATGCCAACTCCGCACTTTACTTCGTTACCAAGCCAGATGATTTGATTAGCTGAACCGGTAATAGCATCAAGTGAAGCATTAACGCCGAGACCAGCATTTTCTGTAAAATATGCTTGCAAATGGGCTTCGAAAGCTCGACGTTGTTCAAAAAGGTGTATGAGTTCATTTTGAATTGGTGGCGTAAGATTTGTTACCCCACAATAATGTCGTCTTCCGTTGGGGACGAGTGAAATCTCTTGATTATGTGAGTTGTATGTAAAGCCATCTGTGTTATTGTAATTGAGCCTCTGGTTATTGTTGATTCTTCGAATCATATCCATTAATCGATCGGCTTCCTCTAATGTTAATGGAGTACAGCCCCTTTTACCTTTTAACTTCCTATAAATTAGGCTCCAGAGAATTTCTTTTGCAAAAACTGGTAAATCATCGAGTGCTTGATATTCAACAACACCTCTTGCATAAACTTCTTCTGGTTCAAGACGAACTCTGTAAATTAATTTCTTGCCAAGCTCTTGCTCTAAATAAGTAGGATTTCCATTATCATAGATTACAAGAGGATTTATATCAGCAACTTGAAATGCGCCGAAGAATCCCCCTTCTGTACCAGAACTTATTCTTGTTTCCAAATAAAAAATGACTCTGTCCCCTGCTCGTACTCTTTTTATATCTGCAAGTAAACCAATGTGGCTATTAACATTTCTAGCACCTGTACCTGCAAACAAATACTCAAGATGGATAGGAAAGGAAGTCTCATTAACAATAAATACATGGGTTGTGCTCATTATTTCTCCTTTTTAAAAAGAAAAATATATTCGTGTTTAAACATATAAAATCCACCAACTAATGCTCTATACCTCCAAAGTTCTTTCTGATTTCTTTTTCCCCGTGTTTCTTCAAAATTCTTTACTATGATGCTTTTTAAAGAAAAATTACTTTTTAACACTTCCTGCATGCAACAAAAACCAAGAGGTATCCACTTGCCTTTAGAATATTTGTCCCCAATAACTAAGGCAAAATATCGCCCTTTTTCTAAATATGGAACTGTGTTATCTACAACTTCACCAAACATTTTTAAAAAGTCTTCCGTTGTTTTTGCATTGGAAAGATCACTATTATCTTTAGAAAATTTGATGATGTCATGATAAGGAGTGTGCATTATAAGTAATTGAATTTTTTTTATTTTATTTATGTCAAGAATTTGCTTTACATCAATTTTTCTGCTGTCCCCAATATAGACTTCTTCAATTACATTTTCTCTATTGTTTTCTTTTTCAATAAGATTTCTTGCAACATTTGCCACTTCTGAATTTAATTCAATTCCTATTCCGTTTCTACCAAGTCGTTTTGCTTCTATTAGTGTTGTTCCACTGCCAAGAAATGGGTCGAAAACCCATTCTCCTTTCTTTGTGTATCTAAGCATCATTTGTCTGGGAATTTGAGGAATAAAATTGCCCCAATAATTTCCTGTATGCATTCCAGAATTATCTCTTTTATTTAGTACCCATAAACTATCTGTTATTATTTCATCATACTCCTTCCATCTATGAAGATTTATATCATTTATTTTGCTTGTTTTAACCTTTAGAATTCCAAATTTAAGTCTATTAAGATAATATTTGACTCTCTCAAGAGTTTGAGAGTCAAGAATCTGATCTAACTCTGAACTTAAAATATCCCTTCTAAGAGATATTGTGTCTCCGTTTGGTTCAATGTTTAGCAATCCTTCGGTGTCATTTTTAACATTTGAAATCAGGTTTTTAAGGGTAATTATCTCATCTCTTATTTCTAAAATATTTTCTTTATTGGAAATTTTTTCAATCTTTTCAACAAATTTTTCTTTGTTAATGATAATAGCCCCATAAGAACACGATACGGTTTCCAAATGTTTTAAAGGAACTTCTTTAATTTTGTCAAATTCTCTCATTTTTTCAATCACTCTCTTTCCAACTTAAAAAAATATTTTGTCAAATCTTTTCTGTAACGTCAAATTGGATTTTACTGCCTTGGTATGCTTTCCTTAATTTCGACCTCCTGATCATATAATAGATACGCGAAAATGACAGTCCCTATAATAAAACTTATTTAACTAAAAAAACACCAGAAATTACATTAAAATACTAAAAGTGCTTTACCTTGAAAGGCTTTAAAAATATCCTCCTTTTGAAAGTACACATTTTCTCTCCTCCTTTTTTCCTGTTACCATTTTTCTGTTTTTGCATCTATAATTTAAGTGTCAAGTTTGGGAGGTTTTGATGAAATTGAAATTTCTTGCTTTTCTGTTGTTGATTTTATTTTTAGCGCCGATTTTGGCACAGGAAGAAAAAAAGGTGACATTCGATGAGGCGGTTTCTATCGCTCTTGAGAACAACAATCTCCTTGCTTCTGCGAAAAATCAAATTGAAAAAGCAAAAGGAGCGAAATTGGAAGCTTTTTCTTACCGCTTTCCGAAGTTAGACCTCTCTTTATCTTACAGCAGAACAGATAATCCTGTTTATGTTTTTATGGGAAAACTAACTCAGGAGCAGTTTTCAATGATGGACTTTGCAATTGATCATCTTAATAATCCATCGCCTTTAACAAATTATCAGGGAAGAATAAGTTTTGCCCTGCCAATTTACACCGGAGGAAAAATCGCTTCTTATAACAGGGCGTCAAATTTTGGTTTGAAAGTTTCCGAAAACAAATTCAAAGAAGCAAAAGAATCTGTAATTGAAGGAGTTACAAACGCCTTTTACGGCGCTCTTCTCGCTTCTCAGGCGGTAAAAGTTTATGAAGAAGCGGTTGCGACTGCAAGAGAGCATGAAAGGCAGATTTCGCTTATGCACAAAGAGGATCTTGTTCTTGATTCAGATTTGTTGAGAATGAAAGTTTACTTAAAAGATGTTGAACAGGAACTTCTTTCAAAAAAAGTTGATTATGAGATAGCAAAATCTTATCTCTCTTACGCTATGGGAGTGGATTACCAAGCCGTTCCTGACGGGGATTTGACAACCTCTTACCAGATTGTAAACAGCGACCTTGAAACTCTCATAAAAATTGGCGAAGCGCAAAGGGGAGAACTTTTAGCGATGGAAAACCTTTTGAATCAGGCAAAAGAAGGAGTAAAAATAAAAAGAGCAGATTATTTTCCTCAAATTGGCTTTGGCGCTTCTTACGAGAGGGATTACACAAAAGAGGGAGATTTTGGAAAGAATTGGATGGTGGGAATTGAAGTAAAAATTCCCATTTTTGACGCAGGGCAAAGAAAAGGCGCTTTAATTCAGGCAAAATCTGACGAACTTTCCGCAGAATCTTACCTTGCAGATTTGAGGTTAAAAACAGATTTGGAGATAAAAGAATCTTATTTGAAACTTAAAGCATCTGAAGAGAAAATAAAGGTTTCTGAATCGCAACTTGAGCAGGCAAAAGAAAACCAAAGAATTGTTAGCAAAAGATACGAAGAGGGGCTTGCTAATATCACCGAACTTCTTGACGCAGATATAACAGTTACAGCGACAGCCCTTTCAAGGTCTAAAGCATATTTTGACGCCCTGTCTCAAAAGGCAAAGTTGGCAAAATCTGTAGGCGGAGCAAGTTTTGTTAATTGACAAAAAGGAGCACAAAATGAAAAAGATATTGCTATTGATTGTTTTTTCTTTCATCGTTATTTCTCTTGCTTGCGGAAAAGCGGAAAAGAGAGAAGTCAAGCCAAATGTTTTTAAAGGAAAAACAGGCATTGTTGACAAAAGGGTTTTTTCATCTGAAGAAAGCTTTGTCGGTTCAATCAAATCAAAAAACAGCGTCAATATTTCAACAAAAATGATGGGAATAATAATAAAACTTTA
>JAAZNT010000219.1 GCA_012798145.1 Thermoanaerobaculaceae bacterium
AAATCTGCAAAAAACATAATGTTCTTTTCATCGCTGACGAAGTTCAAACGGGATTTGGAAGAACGGGGAAATGGTTCGCTTGCCAGTGGGAAGGGGTAAAACCCGATATAATGATAATGGGCAAAGCGCTCGGCGGCGGAGTTTATCCCGTCTCTGCTATCGTAACAAACAATGAAATTATGTCTGTCTTCAAGCCCGGCGACCACGGTTCAACATTCGGGGGTAATCCTTTAGCCGCAGCAGTTTCAATTGCTTCCCTTGAAGTTTTAAGGGATGAAAATTTGATTGAGAAATCAAATGTTCTGGGAGAAAGATTCAGAAGCGGCTTGAGAGCCCTCAATATTCCAAAGATTGAACTTGTTAGAGGAAAGGGACTTTTAATTGGAGTAGTAATCAATAAATCTTTCGGCCCCGCAAGGCCCTTTTGCCTTAAACTGATGGAGAATGGAATTCTGGCAAAAGATACTCACGAGCAGGTTATAAGATTCGCTCCCCCTCTTGTCATAAAAGAAGAAGAAGTTGACTGGGCAGTTCAAACCATAGGAAAAGTTCTTTCATAATCGCTTCTTTTTTGCATCTATTAATTCCCGTCATCCCCCCGCTACAACGGGGGGATGCTTTTGAAGGACCTGATGGGCAAGATTCTTAATACTAAAGGCGCCGCAATTTTTTTCCTTACTGCAATCACCGCAATATGGGGTTGGAGTTTTGTAATTGTGAAGGAATCCATCTCCTTTTATCCTGTCTTTTCCTTTTTGGCTATAAGGTTTCTTCTTGGCGCAATAGTTCTGTTCTTTTTCATTGGATCAAAAATTTTCTTATTTGAAAAGAAACTTTGGCTTTCAGGGTTTTTGCTCGGTGTTTTTCTTTTTTCTGGTTACGCTTTCCAGACAACCGGATTGATATATACAACCCCGGCTCACTCAGGTTTTATAACAGGGCTTTTTGTTGTGTTCACTCCCCTTCTTGAAACTTTGATTCTAAAAAGGAAACCCCATTTCCTCCTTGTTTTTTCACTTGTTTTATCAACATCAGGACTCTTCATTCTTTCATACGAAAAAGATTTTGGTTCTCTTAATTATGGTGATTTTTTGAGTTTGATATGCGCGATAATATATTCATTTCATATTGTTTTTCTTGACCGCTTTTCAAAAAAATACAATACACTTTATCTTGCATTTCTTCAAGTGATAACTGTATCACTATTGTCTTTTGCCTCATTGTTTCTGCTTGGAAGTCGTCTTCTGCCTATTCCTGCAATTTCAATTAGAGGAGTCATTTTGACAGGACTTCTTGCAACTGCTTTTAGTTATTTTATCCAAACAAACTACCAGAGATTGACATCTGCGACAGAAGCCGCTCTTATATTTACACTTGAACCGGTTTTTGCGGGTTTGTTTGCATACTACCTTTGGGGAGAGGTTTTTTCAAGCAAAATTTTTGTCGGAGGAACTCTTATTCTGCTTGGGATGTTGATTTCGCAAGGACGATTTTACTTTGATAAAAAAGAAAAAACAGGGGTAGTTGACGAGAATAAAATATAGGTGTATAATCCTTACTTATGCGCCTTTTTTTAAGTTAAAGGCAAAAGGTTTTATGGACAGTTTTGTGGTTGTATCAGCAATTTTATGGCTGGAAAAATTCAGGGGAACCAAAAAACAATCCCCTAAAAAGTGGTGATGGAGGCTTTTGATGTTTATTAACCGCAGACAAAGAAAACCAAAAGTAACTTACGTTATCCTCGTTTCTTCGCTTCTTTTAATTTTACTATTAAATGGATGTGCATCGCTAAACGAACATCTTGCGATGAAGGACGCCGCTTCTTTCTATAAGCAGGCAAAATGGGAAGACGCCGCAAAGAAATTTGAGGAAGCTTTGAGAATCAATCCTTACAGGCCGGAAAATTGGAAGCACCTTGGCTTCTGCTACTGGAATATGATTGAGCCCGGCTCGACAGCGCAAAAAGATATGGATGCAACCAGAAAAGCACTTGAAGCATTCCAGAAGTATCTTCAGATTGTCAAAAAGGATGACTCCATTCAAGATTACATTATTAACCTTTACATAAATCAAAACCTTCTTGAAGAAGGGGTTAAATATTATGAAGAGGTTTTAAAAGACAATCCTCAGGACACAAGAGTTCTTTTCACTTTGAGCCAAATGTACGGAAAGATGGGCAATTTTGACAAATCCCTTGAATATTCTTTAAAAAAAGCTGATTTGACTCCAAATGACCCTGCCGGCTATATTTACATTGCCGCTCTCTGCTGGCAGAGATCTTACAATAGGCAGGATACTCCCGAAGTGAGAGAACAAATTGTCAATAAAGGTCTACCGCAAATAGATAGAGCTATACAGCTTGACCCCAAGAACTCAACAGCTTATGTTTACAAGGGGCTCCTGTACCGTCAGCTTGCAGAGACATCAAAACTTAGAGCAGAAGATGAAAAAGACAGAAGAAAGAAAAAAGAACTTCTTGACCTTTCTGAACAGTATTTGACCAAAGCAAATGAAGTTAGAGATATTGCAATAAAATTGAGAAAAGAAGAGAAAGAGAAATCGGAAGCGAAGGCAACCGAATAGATATAAGAGAGGTGAAAAATGTTTGAGTCTCTTGTTGAAACAAAAAAGGAGAGGCAAACCAAGAGGATGCTGGCGACCTTCCCGATTGCTGTTGCTGTGCATGTCATTGCGCTCGCAGTAATAATAATCTGGAACATTTACGCCGCAGACACCCTTGAAGCCCCTACGATTATGATCTCAATCTTCTCAAGTTCTGCTCCTCCTCCACCGCCGCCACCACCGCCACCGCCGCCAAGACCGGCGCCAGTGCAACAGGCAAAGGTAGAGGCGCCTGCCCCACTTGACCCTGAAAAACTTGTCACTCCGACAGTTGTTCCTGACAAAATTCCTCCCGCCGCACCTATGACAGGAGGCGGAGACTACGGAGTCGAAGGTGGAGTTGAAGGCGGAGTTGAAGGCGGAGTCCTCGGTGGAATTTTAGGCGGACCAACAACGACTGAAAGAAAAATACTTCAGATAGGCGCTGTCAAGCCGCCCAAACTGATAAGAGATTATCAGCCCGTTTATCCTCCCGCCGCTCTTGCGATGGGACTCTCGGGAAAGGTTGTAGTTGAGGTAATCATCAATGAGAACGGAGAAGTTGAAAACGCAAGAATTCTTCAGTCCAACAACCACATTTTTGATGAAGCAGCGCTTGATGCAGCGAGAAAATGGAAATTTTCTCCTCCAACAGATGAAAGAGGACAAAAAGTAGCGGTTTATTTCATAAGAGCGATAACGTTTAAGTCATCAAACCAGTAATATTTTGGATGAATTTTTTATTGTGATAGAAAGGAGTTAAAACAATGGATCTGACCCTAATGGGACTTTGGAGCAAAATGGGTTTTTTGGCAAAGGCGGTAGTTTTTCTTCTTCTCGGGATGTCTCTTCTCTCTTTCTGGGCATTTATTGACAGGTTCCTTCTTTTCTTCTCGGCAAAGAAGCAGTCCCTTCAATTTATTGCCAAGGTTTCACCCTTGATTAAAGCAAACCGTCTTGAAGATGTTGTTCAAGTTGCAAAAAGTTTTAAAAACAGCCACTTGGCAAAAGTTTTCACAGCAGGAATCCTTGAATTTCAGGCGGCTCAAGAAGGAACAACAAACTACAATGTAATTGAGGCGGCAAAAAGAGCTATTGAAAGAGCCACCGTTAAAACCTCAACAGAAATGAAGAGATGGTTAAGCCTTCTCGCTACAGTAGGCTCAACGGCTCCCTTCGTCGGTCTGTTCGGAACGGTTGTTGGAATCATCAACGCCTTCCATGGAATCTCAATGGAAGGTTCTGGCGGAATCGGCGCGGTTGCCGGCGGTATCGCTGAAGCCCTCATCACCACGGCATTCGGGATCGGCGTCGCTGTTCTTGCGGTTTGGTTCTTCAACTACTTCATCAACAAATCAGACCTGTTTGAAATTGAAATGAGAAACTCCTCCTCCGAACTTGTTGACCACTTCATCAAGATTTCAGGCGGAGAATAAGTTATTTTAAGATAATGGAGGTTTACTATGGGTATGGATGTTGGCGGTTCTAACAAGGTAAACAGCGATATAAATGTCACTCCATTTTGTGATGTTGTCCTCGTTCTTCTCATCATCTTTATGGTTGTCACCCCGATGTTGCAGAAGGGCGTTCCTGTTAACCTTCCCAACTCAAGAAACCCTGAAGTTCAGCCTGACGCAGATAAAGAAAGCAGCTTAATAGTAGCCGTTCCTCAGGAAGGAAGATACTACCTTTCAGGCAAAGAGCCGATTCCCTTTGAGTCACTGAGGGAAGGGCTTTATGAAAATTATCAGAGAAACGCTCAAAAGCCTGTATTTATCAAAGCTTCAAGAAATCTTCCTTTTTCTGAAGTGAAGAAGGTTTTGAAAGCTGTTCAGGACACAGGATTTAAAAAAGTCGCTCTTTTGAGTCAGCAGGTGGACGAAAAAGGTAATATTGTCACTGGCAACGCTGCCTCAAGCATGGCAAAGTAAGGAGAGACCAAAATGTCTATGGAAATTGGCGCATCAAAGGCAAAGTCTGATATAAACATCACGCCGCTTATTGATGTTTTGCTCGTTCTTCTGATCATCTTTATGGTCATCACTCCAATTCTTCAGAAAGGTTTCGACACTCAAGTCCCGCAGAAAGCTCAGTCTCAAAGCAATCCTCCAAGCAATGTTATAGTTCTTCAAATTGACGCAAACGGAGGATTGTCAATAAACAAAAAAAGTGTCACTTTCAACGATTTGGGCGACGAATTGAACGCCATTTATTCTACAAGGCCCGACAAGGTTCTTTTCGTGGACGGCGATGACAATGTTCGTTATGAAGATGTTATAAAAGCGGTCGACATAGCAAAGTCTCAAGGGAAAGTTGAAACCATTGGATTTGTTTTAAATTAAAAGACAAGGCTCTTCTTATTAAAAAAAATAGGAAGAGCCTTTTTTTCTCTCTTTGTATTTGTTTTGCTTGAGAAGGCTTTAATGCCTTCTTTGTTTTATAATGATGAATCAATGAAAGGAGGATGCTTGAAATGAACCCAACATGGTTGTTGATTTTATTTACACTTGGATTCAGTGTTTTTGGTCTTCTTGTCGCCGCTTACCTTGCCAGATGGGTGCTGGCAAAAGACACCGGCAGTCCTGAAATGAGAAAAATCTCTGACGCCATAAAAGAAGGAGCGGAGGCGTTTTTAAGAAGGCAGAATACTACAATTCTTATTCTTGCCATTTTTTGCGCCATTTTTATATTTGTAGGGTACGGAATAATTAGAAGCCATAGAGAGTTCGACCCTGTTTCAAGTTCCCTCCAACTTGCCTTGTGGATAACAATATCTTTTGTTTTTGGAGCGATTTGCTCCGTTTTTGCTGGTTATGTAGGAATGTGGGTATCAATAAGGAGCAACATAAGGACAGCATCAGCCGCTCTAAAAAGTTTGAATGACGCTTTAAGAATCGCATTGAGGGGAGGAGCTGTCTCCGGTCTTCTGGTTGTCGCGATGAGTCTCCTCGGAGTTGCCGGTCTTTACGCCCTTGTTTACGCAATTGGTGGAGTTGAATAAACAAGAATTCCTTTTCTAATAGTGGGATATGGTTTTGGCGCTTCTTTTGTGGCTTTATTCGCTCAACTTGGAGGAGGAATTTATACAAAAGCAGCCGATGTGGGAGCAGATCTCGTCGGCAAAGTTGAAGCGGGAATTCCCGAAGATGATCCAAGAAATCCTGCGGTTGTGGCAGACCTTGTTGGCGATAATGTTGGCGATTGCGCAGGACGTGGAGCAGACCTTTTTGAATCAACAGCCGCAGAAAACATTGGCGCGATGATTCTTGGCGCCGCCCTTGCTTAGCATGCTCAAAAGATGGGAATAACTTTTTCAATGGGCGTTGTGGGTGTTATGATGTTTCCTCTTGTCGCAAGAGC
>JAAZNT010000220.1 GCA_012798145.1 Thermoanaerobaculaceae bacterium
CATCTTTAAGACATCAGCAATTATTACTTTAACAGGGACAACTTCAGATATTTTTTTTGTTCTAATTTCAACTGCTGTTTCACCTGACCCAACCGCAGTTATTTTGCCTGTGTTGTCAATATTTGCAACTGAGGAGTTTTGAGAAACAAATTCATACTTCACCTTTTTGACTTCTTCCCCATTTTTGTCAAGAGCTTGAATTTTCAAAGAAACTGTCGCGTCTTTGTCAAAAAGAACGACTTCTTTCGGCTCCACTTTTAAACTGACGGGTGTCTTGCAGGATAGAAGAAAAAGAATTGAAACAACAGACAGGAAATAGAAGAATCTTTTCATCACAATGCCCTTCCTTTCAAAAATGACTCAGTGTATATTTTTGCTTAATTTAATAAAAGTGTCAAGAACTTCGAAGCCCTTTTATGTTAATATTTTATCGGGAGGTTTTTATGAACACTGTAGGAATAATTCCAGCAAGATATCAATCAACCCGCTTTCCCGGAAAGCCACTTGCCAAAATATGCGGAAAACCAATGATAGAGTGGGTTTACAAAAGAGCGGCAAGTTGCAGGAGATTTTCTTCTTTGATTGTCGCAACCGACGATGAAAGAATTTTTGATACGGTTTCCTCTTTTGGTGGCAGTTGTGTTTTAACTCCAAAAGATATTCCATCTGGGACAGACAGAATAGCTTATGCCGCAAAAAATTTGGATTGCGATATTATTATCAATATTCAAGGAGACGAACCTTTGATTGAGCCATCGCCTCTTGAAGCACTTATAGACCTTTTTCAAAAAGATAATGAACTAAAAATGGCGACTTTGATAACCCCTCTAACAATTGAAGAGGAACTAAAAAACCCAAATATTGTCAAGGTTGTGATTGATCAAGAAAATTTCTGCCTATATTTTTCAAGGAGCCCCGTGCCCTATCTGAGAGAAATTAAATTCAACGAATTCTCCTTTTACAAACATATTGGAATTTACGGATATAGAAAGGATTATTTGTTGAAGTTTGCTTCCACACCACCTCAAAAACTTGAAAAAGCAGAATCTTTGGAACAACTGCGAGCGCTTGAAACCGGAGTAAAAATTAAAGCAGAAAAAGTTGAAAAATGGAGAGGAATTTCCGTTGACACCCCTGAAGATATTAAGAAAGCTGAAGAAGAAATAAAAAAGGGGGGAATTATCCCCCCTTAAATTCTTGCTTTTCTGTTTTTTTACCTCGTAAAAGAAAACTCATTGGAAACATTGCCCGCTTCATTTTCAACTGTTATTTTGACTGCAACTCCCTTAGGACACATATTCTTAAGAGCCGTTCCTCCCTTTCCTACAAGAGTTGTCCCATTTTTATAAATAGTCTGAGGAATCGGGTTTCCATCAATCTTTATAACCGAAGATTGAATGAAATTAGAGCCGTATATTTTCAACCTGAAGGGACTTGACAGTTTTGTTACAGAATTTATCTGGGGAACCGGAGAAGACGGCTGAGCCGTTATTGTAATCGCTGGAGCAGTTGCTTGAGCATTTACAGAATCTTTTACCGTAAGAACAGCGTTGTAAGTCCCCGCAGTGGTGTAAGTATGACTAATAGTTGAGTTTGTCGTGGTTTCCGATGTTCCGTCGCCAAAATTCCAAACATAGGTATATGATGGAACTCCTCCCTGCGCAACCGCTGTAAAATCAACCGCAAGTGGAACTTTTCCGGAAGTTGTTGACGCCTGCGCGGTGGCTGAAAGTCCGGTGCTGCTTGTCACTGTTATTTTCAAGTGGCTGTCCTGAGCCGTCTGACCTAAAGAATCTGTTACTGAAAGAGTTACCGTATAAGAGCCGGGATCGCTGTAAATATGGCTTACATATTGACCAGTTCCTGTTGTTCCATCGCCGAAATTCCATTCATAAGTGTATGGAGCGGAACCCTTTTTCCCCTGCCCAGCAAAAGAGACTGTCACAGGTGCTTTCCCTCCCATCGGAGATGCGGCAGAATAACACGCAACTGGTTGCGGTTCATTTGGAATTATTTTTTTGACTATTTCTTGACCGTCTACCCATTTAAAATCTGCTCCCCCAACTACTATATTGTTAATGGCAAAGTAAGTATTGCCCATACCGCCCCATCCGAAATTAAGGTGAAGCATATTTCCTTGGTCTGTTCTATAGCCGTCGCAAACAACGGCGTGCCCCCCTGCATCCCCTCTTATTGACATAAGCGTAGGCCTGCCGTTGTCAACTTCATCCTTAAACTGATTAAACCAATCCTGATCATTTCCGGGATATCCTCCAAAAGACATCTGGTTTGAGTAATAAAAATATTTTGGCAAAATTTGAACCGCATCTGTAGTGTAAGCACCGGAGCCATCTGGATCGTAGTCCATATGAAAAGCTACACCAAGGTCGTAACAAAGTTGAGCGACAGCATTTTTTTGCTCTTCCGTTCCGCTGAAACCATAACTGTCAAGCATTAAATCCCAATAGTAAGGATGGTTGAAATCAGCAGAGAGTTGGAAGCGGTGAGATCTCGAAGTGTAACTTTCACTTCCCGTCCCTTGAGGCGGAAAATTCCAATATTTCATAACTTGAGCAGTTGCCGTTGCCACACAGCCAGTTGGGCATTTTTCCCCATTATATTCCGGGCATAATCTATTGTATGGGTCCATCTGATCCCACACTGTTGTTGTTAAAGGCGGGGCTGGCACTGCTGCAATAAAAGGTTGTGATTCTGTGTTATTTCTTTGTAAAAATATTCTCCAGAGGTTTTTGTTGATCTCGTCAAAAACTGGTTTTGATGTTGATTCTGCTCTTAAAACAACGATCAACTCCTTCAACTCTTCGCAAACCCATCTGTAAAATTCGTTCGCGTCTTGAGCGAAGAAAGCATCTGTTGAAAACGCCTTCACTGGAGGAAGTTCATCGTCTCCCGACACAAGTATAAATCCTGTGGGAGAGATATGCACAGCAAAACCTATAAGAATATTATCAACAAAAAGTGGCTCAATAGAAACGCACTCTGCCTTTTGAAAACTTCCCCAAGAGCCATCATTTCTTATAATGTAATCAAGATAGTTTTCAGCTACAATTTTCGCTTCATCGGGAGAAACCGGTTTTGCAAAAACAGAAACTCCAAGCATCAAACAAACAACCAAACATAAAACAGCCATTTTAAAATTTCTTAAAAAAGACATCTTTTCCTCCTGCAGCAGCCGCTGCCCTATTACTATGATGTTTTTTTTAAATTTTGTCAAGTTTTTACCACTTTTCAAAATGAATTCTTGTTTTGTCAAACCTTTCCGGTTGTTCAATTTTTTTTGCCGGATATCCTATCGCCACAACAGCAAAAGGAATTGTATTTTCGGGAAGATTAAGAAGCGCAGACAATCCTTTCATTCTTTCTTCCCTTGGATAAATACCAAGCCACACAGAACCGACACCCAAAGCGTGAGCAGCAAGAAGGATGTTTTGAACGCAGGCGGAACAATCCTGAACCCAATATCCCTGATGCTTTTCTGCTGTTGTATCAGCAATTACGGCAATTGCCACTTTAGCAGTTTTTAGCATCGCAGCATGGGGGTGAAATTGAGTAATTTTGCTCATTGTTTCCTTATCTCTTATAACAATAAAATGCCAAGGTCTTTGATTCCCAGCAGAGGGGGCGAACATTGCGCACTTCAAAATTTCCATAATTTCTTTATCTTCTACTTCTTTTTCAGAAAAATCTCTTACACTTCTTCTCGTAATTAAGCATTCAATGGCATCCATAAATTCCTCCTACTTAATTAAATTATTTTTTCTGAGACATCTTCATCATTGTATTGACAAGATGTTCCGCTATTGAACGATAAAGTCTTAACCCAAGTTCAGGTTCGGTTGAAATTAAATGCTCAAGTTTTTCTTTTGGTATAAAAAGAATCCTTGTATTTTTTTGCGCAACAAGACTGTTGGGCTGAGGAGGGCCTTGAACAAGAGCGCCAAGCCCAACATAATCCCCTTTGCCTAAAAAACCAACAGCCACTTTCAGGTTATTGGGATCGGAAGAAATTGAAAGAC
>JAAZNT010000221.1 GCA_012798145.1 Thermoanaerobaculaceae bacterium
GTCCTGCATAACTTCCCCCATTTCTTCAAGGGCGGCGATGTCCTCTTCCGTCCCCTTTCCCTGTGTTATTCTGTCAAGTATGTCAAGCATCGTTCTCAACCCTTCCCTGCAAGGAGTGCATTTCCCACAAGATTCTTCCGTAAGGAAAGATATGAAGTATCTTGCCACATCAACCATACAGGTGTCTTCATCCATAACAATCATTCCGCCCGAACCCATCATTGAGCCCGCTTCAAGAAGACTGTCAAAATCTACCGGCATATCAAGTTTATCTTCAGGAAGACACCCGCCAGAAGGACCTCCGGTTTGAACCGCTTTGAATTTCTTGCCCTTGGGAATGCCACCGCCGATATCAAAAATTATTTCTCTCAAAGATATTCCCATGGGGACTTCTATCAGTCCTGTATTGTTGACTTTTCCGACAAGAGAAAAAACTTTTGTTCCTGAAGAGCCGTTCCACGGATTTTCTCTTGGGTCTCCTGTCCCCATAGATGCAAACCAGTCTGACCCTCTTAAAATTATCAAAGGAACATTCGCATAAGTTTCAACATTGTTCAAGTTACTCGGCCTGTCTTTGTAACCATATTCGACAGTATGAATGTATTTCGCTCTCGGTTCACCAACCTGTCCTTCAAGAGATGCCATCAGCGCTGTCGATTCCCCGCAGACAAAAGCGCCAGCCCCTTGAACTATATCAACATCAAAGCAAAAATTAGTGCCCAAAATATTGTCGCCTAAAAGACCATATTCTCTCGCTTGCTCAATTGCGGCAATTAATCTCTGGCGTGCGAGAGGGTATTCGTGTCTTATATAGATAAATCCTTCCTTTGCGCCGATGGCGTAGGCGGCAATCGCCATCCCTTCCAGAACTGAATGCGGGTCGCTCTCAATTATTGACCTATCCATATATGCGCCCGGGTCGCCTTCATCTGCGTTGCAAATTACAACCGGCTCAACATTCCTATGAATTGCCGCTTTTCTGCAAGTTTCCCATTTAATCCCAGCAGGGAAACCTCCGCCGCCCCTTCCTCTTAAACCTGACCTTTTGATCTCTGCCACAACTTCTTCTGGTTTCATCTGAGTTAGGGCTTTACCAAGAGCGGAGTAACCGTCAACTGCAATATAATCTTCAATTTTCTCTGGGTCAATCAACCCTCTGTTTCTTAAGACAACCAATTTCTGTTTGGCAAAAAAGGGAATGTCGTTGATCGCAGGAATAGCCATTTTTTTGTCAGGTGGCGTGTAGAGAAGTTTTTTCACAGGCCTTCCTTTAATTAAATGCTCTTCTACTATTGTTGATATATCTGAGGGCTTTACCTGACAATAGAAAACCCCATCGGGCTGAACTATCATAATCGGGCCTTCAGCGCAGAAGCCCTGACAGCCGGTTGCAACAACCTGTACTTGATCAGAAAGCCCCTTTTTTTCAAGTTCTATAAGGAGTTGCTCTTTTAATGTGAACGCCCCGCAAGAAACGCAACCCGTTCCTGAGCATAAAAGTATGTGTGAGCGATAAGCCATCTTTTCTGCCTCCTTTAAGCGGTTGTCTCGCTGCCTGAACCAAGGGCATATTCAACAACTACTTTTCCATTGAGAAGATGTTCTTTGAAAATTTTCTTCACTTTTTCTTTTGTCAAATCAACATATTTAACTGGCGGGTCTTTAAGATACTCTACAGTTGCCATCGGCTCTCTGCTGCAAAGCCCGGCGCAAGAAGATGTTGTTATTAAAATATCTGTAACTTTATTTTCCTCAATTTCTTTTAAGAATGCGTCTAAAATGTCTCTTGCCCCTGCAGCAATTCCACAGGTGCTCATATGAACAATCACTTTTGCTTTTGCTTCCCCAGAGCGAACTGTCAACTTACCCTTAAGTTCATCCCGAAGCTTTTTTAAATCCTCAACTTTAAGTTTTGGCATTTCAAGCCTCCTTGGGTCTATATTTCTTTAAAATTTGCGGAACATTTACCTGTTTCAATTTCCCATGAACATCTTTCCCCACTGTGACAACCGGGGCAAGCCCGCAGCAGCCAAGGCAGTTGACCGTATTTATACTGAAAAGAGAATCTTTTGTTGTTTCACCCAACTTGATACCTAATTCTCTTTCAAACGCTTCAAGAAGGCGCGGGGCGCCTTTAACATGGCAGGCAGTACCCATACAAACATGGATTGGGTATTTGCCTACGGGCTTCAAACTGAACGCCCTAAAAAATGTCGCAGCGCTTAAAACTTTGACAAAAGGGGTTCCTGTTTTTTCAGATATTTCTTTAAGCGCTTCTTTAGGCAGGTGATAAAACTCTTCCTGACAGTCAAGAAGCATCGCAAGGAGATGCTCTTTCCTTTTGCCGTATTTCATAATAATTTCATCTATTTTGGTTTTTTCAATTTGCATTGCCGCCTCCTGAACCGATAGCGGTTTCTTTTTTCATTTTACCGTCGCCTATTATGAGATCTCCTTTTCTGACGACTTTGACTTTTGGAATTCTAAATGCGGGGCAGTTTTCCCAACAGGCTCCGCAACCAGTGCATTTATCCACATTTACATATCTCGGCTTCTGAAGAATCTTAACCTTGAAGTTGCCTATATATCCAGCAACTTCTTTGACTTCTGCAAGAGTCATAAGTTCAATGTTTTTGTTCTGGGCGACAGAAACTGTCTTTGGCGTCAAAATACAGGCGGCGCAGTCAAGAGTTGGAAATGTTTTGTCAAACCTTGTCATATTACCGCCAATGTAAGACTTTTTCTCTACCATATAAACTTTGTTACCAGCGTGTGCTATATCAAGAGCGGCGTGTATCCCAGCAATTCCGCCACCTACTATCAAAACATTTGGATTTATAGGCACTTTCTTTTTTTCAAGCGGTTCGTGGTGCATAACCCTGTGAATTGCGGCAACTAAAAGCGCTTTTGCTTTCTCTGTGGCTTTTTCTGGGTCTTCAGTAACCCAAGAACAATGTTCTCTGATGTTCGCCATCTGGAAAAAGAAAGGATTGATACCGCCCTGTTCCGTCGCTCTCCTGAATGTAGGCTCGTGCATAAGCGGAGAGCAGGAAGCCACAACAATTCTGTTGAGATTGAAGTCCTTTATATCCTTTTTTATCAGGTCTTGCCCCGGATCAGAGCACATATACTTGTAATCTCTTGAAATAATGACATTGTCCGGGTCATACTCTTTTGCGAATTTTGCAACTGTTGGGCAGTCAACCTTTCCAGCGATATTTGAACCGCAGTGGCAAACATAAACTCCGATTCTTACTCCGTAATTCATCTTATCCTCCCTCAAACCGCTTTCAAAAGCGCTTTGGGTTCAACCATAAGTTCGCTCAAACCAAGTTCACTTTCTCTAAAGCCAAAAGCAATCCCCATTGCTTGTGTAAAATGGAGTATCGGCAAAGGTTCATACTTTCTTCCAAAAGATTTTTTAAATTCTTCTCCGAATTTTTCCTCAACTTTGCTTTGGTAAACATCAAGGTTGAAGTGGCACAACGGACACATAGTAACAACACAATTTGCGCCTCTCTTTATCATTTCCGCAAGAAGAATATAAACAAGCCTCAGTCCAACATCCTCAACAGTTCCGGTCAGCGCTCCGCCACAGCATCTTGTTTTATAAGGATATTCAACTGCTTCTGCACCGCAGGTTGTCATAATTTTGTCAAGAATTGTAGGGTTGTATGGATCATCAACATCGCCGTAAGGACGAACAAGTTGACAGCCGTAGTAAGAGGCAATTTTCCAATTTTTGAGTGGCTTTTTCACAAACGATTTTATTTTTTCAACACCTACATCATTGAAAAGAACATCAACAGGATGCCTCAGCGCCACATTGTCGCCGCCTTTTAGCCCCGCTCCCTCAAGAGCGCTGCTTACAATGTCGCTTTTGTTTTCTTTTAGGTGATCCTGCGATTTTCTCAATGTGAGATAACAACCAGTGCATGGTATTACCATATCTTCAAGTTTTTGCTGTTCGGCAAGACATAAGTTTCTTCCCGCTATCGCAGTAGCCATTTTTTTATCTGTTCCAAAATAGGCTGTCGCTCCACAGCAATTCCAGTCATCAATTTCTTTAAGTTTCAAGCCAACCCCTTTCATTACAAGAAGAAGTGACTTTTCATAACTTTTTGAACTTGATCTGACAGAGCATCCGGGATAATAGCCATAAGTCTTCATTTTGCCTCCTTCTTTTTCAATCCTGAAAGGAGCTTTTTCATCTGTTTCAAATTCTTTATTTTTTCTCCGCCTATGTGCATCCTTCCTTTCCTAAAGAGAGAGAGCCCCATAGGCGCCATCTTCAGCATTCCAAAAGGATTTGTTCTCAGCATCATTCTTGTAACCACTTCCATTTCGGCGTTTCTTCCTTTTGATGCAATTATCTTATTCATCTCTTGGGCAAGAACAGGAGTGGGAATTCCCTTTGGATAAACTCCTTTTTCTATTGCCATCCTTTTGAGGGCATACATAACATCTGTTATTTTTATCTGCGCGGGGCACATTACGGTGCATGAATAGCAGGAGGAGCATATCCAGATAGTTTTGCTCTTGAGGGCTTCATCCTCAAAGCCACCTTTGATCATCGCCATTAGTTTTCTTGGAGTGTAATCCATATAGAGCGAGACAGGACAAGTTGATGAACAAGTGCCGCACTGAATGCACTCTAAAACCTTGTCGCACCCTGAATTTTCAATAACCTTTTTGTAAAATGATTTGTTTAGTTCAGATTCTTATTTCACAGTCCGAATATATTCCATATTCGCTCCTCCTCAACGCAAGGAAAAACTTTAAAACTTTTTAAAGGTGTTGTCAAGTTTTTTTAAATGTTATGTCTTGCCAATATGATAATGTCCCCAAGTGGCCAAAATAGAAATGTCCCCTAAAATGGTTAAGGAGGACTTAACCATGAAGGAGATAAGAATGAGCGAGAAGGAGTTAAAGAGAGTTGAGGCAGTAGA
>JAAZNT010000222.1 GCA_012798145.1 Thermoanaerobaculaceae bacterium
AAGACTGCTTCGCTTGGGTTTGCTTCGAAGAATGGCTCGCAGTGACTGCTTTTTGAGATGGAAACCTCACCCCACCCTCTCCTGAAAAGCGAGGGCTGTTTTTATCCCAAATTTGTCATTAAGAAAACTTTAACAAAAGATTAGAGATTGCTTAGGAAAAATGAAATTTTGTAAGAAGATTTTTGATTATGTTTCAGGTTGCCGAAGGCAAACTGCCTGCCGATTCTTTGGCTGGTTATCTTCCATTTTCTCTAAGGAAAGTTGTTAGAAAAATTCATTCTATTGACAAATCTGGGATAAACATTTTACAGTCAGCCGAAAGCAAAAATGTTCTTGTTCCTGAATAATCAAAGAAGCGAGAGAAAAAGGATGTGTCTAACTTTTTTTCACAATTCTTTTTATTAATTCATCATCGGCAAGAAAGGGCTCTGTTATATGTCCCTTATCTTTCATTTTGTTGTTCCACTCTTTTGTAACTTCCATCGCGCCAATATTTCTTGCCCAAGACCTTCTTGCTACTCCGCCCATAACATCCCAGTCAAGACCAAGTTTGACAACTTCGTCCATCCTTTTTGAACCGTCAAGAAAAATTCCGTTTCCACCGTTTATGCATTTTGATGTTCCTACGCCTCCTCCGTTGGACAAAACCACATAGGTCATTCCTCTTGCTATGTTTCCGGCGAAGCACTGGTGTGACATATCAGAGGTGATGTTTGAACCGTCGTAAATGTTGGCTGTTTCTCTGAAGGGAGAATCTGTTCCCGAAACATCGTGGTGGTCTCTTCCCAAAATTATCGGTCCAACAACTTTTTCTCTTACGAGTTTATTGAATTTAAGCGCAATTTTCACTCTTGTTTCTGCGTCTGCGTAAAGAATTCTTGCTTTTGTGCCAACGACAAGTTTGTTTTTCTTTGCGTCTCTTATCCAGTTGTAGTTGTCAAAATCCTGTGAACGCCTGTTCGGGTTTATGCACTCCATAGCCGCTTTATCTGTTAAATCAAGGTCTTTTTGCTTTCCGGAAAGGCAGACCCATCTGAATGGTCCATAGCCATAGTCAAAACATATTGGTCCCATTATGTCTTCGACATAACTTGGGAAAATGAAACCTTCGTTTGTGTCAATTTTGTTTTTTGAAATTTCTTTCACACCTGCGTCAAAAACCGCTTTCATAAATGAGTTGCCATAATCCCAGAATCTTGCTCCTTCCTCAACAAGCTTTTTTATTACAGCGTAATGGCGCTTTAAACTTTCGTTCACTTTTTGCTCAAAAAGTTTAGGGTCTTTTCTTAAGAGATCTTTTGCTTCTTCGTATTTCAACCCCGCTGGAGTGTAACCTCCCTCGTAAACGGCATGGCAGGATGTCTGGTCTGAAATGAGTTCTGAGGGCCATTTGTTTTTCTGTGCAAATTCAAGAAGGTCAACAACATTTCCAAAATATGCAATTGAGTAGGGCTCCTTTTTTCTAAGTTTCTCATAAACTGTTTTTTCAATCTCCTTGAGGTCTGAAGAGACCATTGAAACCCATCCCTGCTTGTATCTTGTTTCAATCCTGCTCTTGTCAACTTCTGCTATGACACCGACCCCGCCGGAAATTTCAACCGCTTTGGGCTGTGCTCCCGACATCCCACCAAGCCCTGAACTTATAAAAAGATGACCTTTCAAGTTTTCGTCTTGAGGAATATTGAGGTAAAGTCTTCCTGCGTTAAGAAGTGTAAGATATGTTCCGTGAACAATCCCCTGCGGTCCGATATACATCCATCCGCCTGCTGTCATCTGACCGTAGTTTGTGCAACCCAGCGCTTGAAGTCTTTTAAAATCAGCAGGGGTGTCAAACATTCCTACCATCAATCCATTTGTGATTATTGCTCTCGGTGCCTCTTTTCTTGAAGGGAAAAGACCGAGAGGATGCCCCGAAGAAACAACAAGGGTTTGATTTTCATCCATCTCCTCGAGGTATTTTTTGATAAGAAGATATTGCATCCAGTTTTGACAAACCTGCCCTGTTTCGCCGTAAGTAACAAGTTCGTAAGGGTAGAGGGCGACTTCAAAATCAAGGTTGTTGTCTATCATAACCTGCATTCCTTTTGCTTCCAAGATCTTGCCCTTGTATTTGTCAATCGGCTTTCCGTATATTCTCCCTTCAGGCCTGAACCTGTACCCGTAAACCCTTCCTGTCGTTTTTAATTCCTCAAGAAACTCTTGCGCCATCTCCTCGTGAAATTTTTGCGGGATATATCGTAAAGCGTTTTTAAGCGCCAGAATTGTATCTTTTTCTGACAAGTTGAAGCCCCTTGAAGGCGCTCTTCTTATACCTTTTTCAAATGCTTTCTTTTTGGGAAGTTTATCAAAATTAAGTTCATACCTTACCATCATTTCCTCCTAAAATCTTCAAAAAAATATTATAGCGCAAAAGAAAAAAAGTTATAAACCCAATTTTGTCAATAGAATAAATTTTTCTAACGACTCCCATTAGAGAAAATGGAAGATAAGTGCACATAGGCGCTGGGGGGTGAGATGCAAGGAAGACGAGGGGGTGTAAACGGAGGCGACCTTGTGGTCGTTGAGTATTCCATCCCCCGAAGTCTGACGCAGCAGATTGCCCCCCACCGCCGGTGCACTCGTTTGATGATTGAAAAGAGATTGATGAACTTTAGGCAGGTTGAAAATGGCGAAGCCATTTACAGAAACATAAGAAAAAAGATTCTGCAAAATGAAATTTTGTAAGAAGATTTTTGATTATGTTTCAGGTTGCCGAAGGCAAACTGCCTGCCGATTGATAGGTTTATTATCTTCCATTTTCCCCAATCAATCTCTAATCCCTTGTTAAAGTTTTTTAATGACAAATCTGGGATGAAATATTACATCAAACTCGCTGGGTCAATGTCGGGAAAGATTGTTCTGCCTATCTCTTTAGAGAAATCTGAATTTATGAAGTCTTCAAAGATTGAGTGAAGTTTCATCCTTGATTTTGCTTTCACAAAAATCTGATACCTGTATTTGTTCTCAATTTTTGCTATTGGGGCGGGGTTTGGCCCTAAAATTCTGCAGGAATCTTTCCACTTTTTTTCAAGAAAATTCCTTATTTGTGCCGCTTTTTGCAAAGCGTTTTCCTCTCTTTTTTCCTTTGTTTCAATTCTTCCGAGAGCCATTGCTGGAGGATATCCTGCCATTTTTCTGTATTTAATTTCGTTATAATAAAATTGCTCAAAATCTTGTCTACAGGCTGCGACAACAGCGTAATGTTCAGGGAAGTAGGATTGAATGACTACTTTTCCCTTTAATTCGCCCCTTCCGGATCTTCCTGCCGCTTGTGTGATTAGTTGGAAAGTTCTTTCTGAACTTCTAAAATCGGGGAGAGACAGAATAAAATCTGCTGAGATTATTCCAGCAAGAGTAACCTGCGGGTTGTGGTAACCTTTTGATATCATCTGCGTTCCGACAAGTATATCAATTTTTTTGTTTTCAAAATCGTCCCAAAGTTTTTCGTAATCCTTTGCGGAAATTATTATGTCCCTGTCCATTCTTCCAATTTTGCAATAGGGGAATTTTTGCGAAAGAAGGTCTTCAATCTTTTCTGTCCCTTCGCCGAGAAAATGGATGCTTTGAGAGCCACAGTAGGGGCATTTATTGGGAACATTCTCTCTTTTTCCGCAAATGTGGCACTTCATTTCATTTCTTTTTCTGTGATGAGTCAAAGAGATGTCGCAGGAGGAGCATTTGATGCTTTTTCCGCATTCCCTGCAAAGGATGAAGGTTGAGTATCCGAGTCTGTTTCTTAGAATGACGATCTGCTCTTTCTTTTCAAGCGATTTTTTTATTTCTTCCTCCAGAATTGGCGAAACGGGAGTTTTTGTTTTTGTTTCGGCGTAGACTTTTCTCATATCAACCACTTCAACTTCAGGAAGGATCGCGCCCTGAACTCTTTCTGTTAACTTTAAGAGTTCAAACTTTTTTGTTTCAACAGCGTTATAAAAAGATTCTACCGAAGGAGTTGCCGAACCCAAAACTATGGGGCATTTAAGCAATGACGCTCTCAGAATTGCCATATCCCTTGCGTTGTAAAAAGGATGTTCCACCTGCCTGTAAGAAGAATCGTGCTCTTCGTCAACAACTATCAATTTAATATTCTCAAGTGGGGAGAAAAGAGCAGACCTTGGTCCGATTACAACCTTTGCGTCCCCATTTTTCATCCTTAGGTATTGCCGAACTCTTTCTTTTTCGGTCAGAGAAGAATGGAGTATTGAAACATTGCTTCCAAATCTTTCAAGAAGGCGCTTTGAAAGGTAACTTGCAAGAGATATTTCCGGAACAAGATAAATCGCTCTTCCTCCATCTGCAATCGCTTTTTCAATGAGATTAAGATAAATTTCTGTTTTTCCAGAGCCGGTTATTCCGAAAATCAAAAATGTTTTGTGCTCGCTTCTACTTAGAGATTGGCAGACTTTTTCAAAAGCGGTTTTCTGTTCGCTGTTTAGTATTATGGAAGATTTCTTAACAGGAAGTTTTTGGGGAAGCATATCAAAAAGTTCAATTATACCGAGTTTTTCCAAATCCTGAATGTAATGGTGAGGGGATTTCGCTGTCTTTGCAATATCAATTGCTTTTGGGAATGGCTCAGGGTTCTTTTTTATAGCGTCAATTATTTTGAGGTGATATTTTGTCAGTCCGTTTCTTTCTGCTTCCTCTTCTATCTCTTCAAAATCTTTCAAAACTGCAATTCTGTCTAAAGCAATTCTTCTTCTTTTCATTTCAAAATATTCAAGAGATTCTATAACTCCTAAAGTGAGAGATTTGGTTATAATCTTGTCAGTATCTTTACCAAATTTTGCTTTCAGTGTTGTGTAACTTTTTGATCCGTCTTTCAACTCTTCGACCAATTTTGAAATATCTTCGTCCTGACTATTTTCTGCGCCGGGAATAAGTGTGTATCTTTTTTTTAATTGAGGGTCAAGACCTGATGGATAGGAGTTTTTAAGGATTATTCCCAAAGGCGCAAGGTAATAGTTGGAAAGTTCTTTTAGGAAGAAAAACAATTCAGGGTTGAAAAAAGGCTTATCATCAAGAATAGCCGAGATTGTTTTTACCTTTTCAACTTTTTCGCCCTCTCCCTCGACACTATATCCAATTAGAGTTCTTTTTCCGAAAGAAACCAAAACTCTTGTTCCTGAAGGAAGAGAATCATATTCTTCGGGAAGTGAGTATGTGAAAAACTTTTTTAGAGGAAGAGGAAGCGCTACCTGACAGAGATTTTTTCTGTTCATTTTTGCAAAAGTTGAAAGACAATATTGTCAAGATGTTTTTGATCGTCTTTTACATTCAACACAAGTTCAGGAAATACAAGCAATGGTTCAATTTCTTTGAAAACTTTCCATTTTATAAAATCTTTTTCTGATGTTAGGATGTAGTCGCAGTTGTTTTCTTTAAAATCCAAGATTATTTTTTCAACAATTTTTTTGCTTGGGAAAAAGTGGTCGGGGAAAATTGCTTTATGGACGATTTTAAGCCCTTTTGTGTCTGCGGTTTTAATGAAAAAATCGGGATTGCCTATTCCAAGAAGAAGAAGAAAGCGCTTATTTTTAAGCGATTCAATATTTATTGCATTGGGGAGAAAAGTCTCTTTCCAATTGTAATCGACAAATATTATTGGGATTTTACCGATATGTTTTTCAATTTTAGGAGGAAGTGCTTCTCTTTCTCCTTTTGTCACGGCAACAAGATCTGCGCTTTTCACAGAAGAGATTGGCTCTCTAAGTTTGCCAAAGGGAAAGGGGAGAAGATCATCAGGTTTGTTAGCGTCAACAAGGACAATATCAATGTCTCTATGAATTTGAAGATGCTGAAAGCCGTCGTCAAGAATTATTGCATCAATATTTGGCGATAATAATTTGAGCGCTTCTTCCCGCTTTTCAGCGACAACAATTTGGCATTTTAGATTCCTTTTATAAATAAGCGCTTCTTCTCCAACATCCTCTGGAGAATGGCTCTCGTCAACAATAATGGGTCCTTTTGTCTTTCTCTTGTATCCTCTCAGAATAACTGCAGGGATTTTTCCTTTCTCTTCAATAATTTTGGCAAGATGAATGCAGAACGGTGTTTTTCCGCTTCCACCCATCGTCAAATTTCCAACTGAAATAACAGGGCATTTAGCAGAGACCGATTTGAAAAACCCCGCCTTATACAATTTTCTTCTAATTGAATTTATAAAAGCATAAAGATAGCCCAAAGGAAGAAGAACTATTCTCAACCTTTCCTCCTCCTAATATTGGTAAGAGCCGACATTTCAAGCAAGCCCAGAAAGAAGAGCGGTTGCAACAAGAAATGAGCCGCCGAAAGATAGAAAGGGAAGGGGAATTCCCATAATGGGAAAAAGCCCCAGAACCATTCCAATATTAACTATAATATGGAGAAGAAAAATGAAAAAAACAGCGATGCAGAGGAACGAACCCTCCCTTGTTTTTGCGTTTTCAGAAATAATTAAAAATTTATTAAGAAGGAGGAGAAAGAGAAGTATGACAAAAGATGTTCCCGCAAACCCAAGCTCTTCTCCTATGACTGCAAAAATAAAGTCTGTGTGAGGAGCCGGAAGGAAATTAAGCCGATTTTGCGTTCCTGAATGAAGTCCCTTGCCGTAAAATTTTCCACTGCCTACCGCTATTTTTGCCTGATTGACCTGATATCCCGCCTTTTGAGGGTCTCTTGAGGGATTCAAAAATGTCAAAACTCTCTCTTTTTGGTATGGTTTGAAAAAAGAAACCCAAGCCAAGCCGAAAAGAATAGCAAAGACCGCAAAACCGACGGCGAATATCTTTAAAATCTCTTTTAATTTAAGGTCAGAAAAAATAAGAACCGCAGGAGCTAAAGCAAGAAAAGTAACCGCGGTGCCAAAATCGGGCTGAAGAAGGGTGAGAATAAAGGGAACAAAAATTATCGCAAAAAGAATTGCAAAATCTCTTAAAGTAAATCGGTTGGTGTCTTCGTCTCTAATGTAAGAGCATAGAGCAAGGATTGTAAAGGGTTTGGCAAGTTCTGACGGCTGAAAACTAAACATTCCAAAACCAAGCCAGGATTTTGAACCCGAGACGCTTTTTCCGAAGATGGGAAGCAAAATCAGCGTTATTATTATTAATGCGTAAAGAATGTATCCATATTCAAACCAAACGGTGTAGGGAATATAAAGCGCTGCGCAAAGAGCCAAAATTGCGACCGAAATGTAAATCCACTCGCGTAAACTGTAATTTTCAAGCCTTGTTCCCGCAGTTGCAGAGTTGACCGCTATTCCGCCTATAGCAAGCAAAATTAAAACGAGAACCAAGCCGCCATAATCCTGATTTCTGAAAGAAAAAGTCAACGGCTCTTTGAACAACAAATCCTCCTCATTTCTTAGAGAACCAAAAGGCGCCTGACTTAGATCAACTGCAGTTTCCAAAGGTCGTGAAGATGAACAATCCCCTTAATGTTTTTATCCTCATCAGCAACAACAAGGGAAGTGATTTTCCTTTCCTCCATTATGTTCAGCGCTTCAGCAGCAAGGGAATCTTCAGAAATCGTTTTGGGATTTGCATTTGCGCATTCTTTTGCAGTTTTGTCCAAAAGTGCGCCTCCAAACTTTTCAATAAGTCGCCTTAAATCTCCGTCTGTTATTATCCCTAAAAGCTTGTTTTTGCT
>JAAZNT010000223.1 GCA_012798145.1 Thermoanaerobaculaceae bacterium
CCCATTCCTCTGTAAACCTTGAAAGTTCTTCCCTGATAGAGAATCGTCTCCCCGGGAGATTCTTCCGTTCCTGCGAACAAACTCCCTATCATAACGGAATCTGCTCCAGCCGCAAGCGCTTTCACAATTTCTCCAGAATATCTGATGCCGCCGTCGGCTATAATCGGGATATCGTGCTCCTTTGCCGCTTTTGAAGATTCCATTATTGCCGAAAGCTGCGGAACTCCCGCGCCAGTAATAACTCTTGTGGTGCAGATAGAGCCCGGTCCTATTCCAACCTTGACGGCGTCAGCTCCCGATTTTATGAGGGCTAAAGTTCCATCATAAGTTGCGACATTTCCAGCAATTACATCAACAGAAGAAAATTGTGATTTGATTTTTTCAAGCGCATTCAAAACCGCTTTTGAATGGCCATGAGAGGAGTCAATCACAAGGGCATCGCATTTAGATGCTACAAGAGCCGCAGCCCTTTCAAGGTAATCACCCGAAACTCCTATTGCCGCAGCAACCCTTAATCTTCCCATACTGTCTTTACAGGCGTTGGGATACTTAATCTTCTTTTGAATATCTTTGACTGTTATCAGCCCCTTGAGTTTGAAATTCTTGTCAACAACAAGCAATTTTTCAATTTTATATTTTTGCAAGAGAACTTTCGCCTCTTCAAGAGTCGTCCCCACTGGAACCGTTTTTAAATTTTCTTTTGTCATAAGGTCAGAAACAGGCAAATCAGTTCTTTCTTCAAATCTTAAATCTCTGTTTGTCAAAATCCCGAGCAGTTTTCCTTTCGGGTCAACAACGGGAACGCCGGAAATCCTAAATTTTTTCATAAGTTCGAGCGCATCAGAGACCTTCTTTTCGGGTCCAATTGTTATGGGGTTCGTAATCATTCCCGCTTCAGAGCGCTTTACCCTGTCAACCTCCTCCGCCTGTTTTTCAATTGAAAGATTCTTATGAATAACTCCTATTCCTCCCTGCCTTGAGATTGCAATGGCAAGATTGGATTCTGTAACCGTGTCCATTGCGGCGGAAACAAGAGGAATATTCAATAATATATTCTTTGAAAATCTTGTTGAAACTTCCGTCTCTTGAGGATGAATCTCCGAATAATCCGGTATTAAAGAGACATCGTCAAAAGTTAGTCCTGTAATCATCTCTTTGTCTTTGAGCATTATCAAACCTCCAAAAAGTCTTTGAAAAAGACCGACAAACTAAATATAATTTTGCCATAAATAAAGAAAAAAAACAAAAAATGTTTTTATAACAAATTCAAAAACTCACCTTGTTGTTTTTTTCTTGCTTTAAAATAAGCGATTGCTTTATTGTCTGCGCCTTGACTTGTCAATGGGAATGGAAATATAATTACCTTTGTTAGTGAGGTATTGAGATGAAACATTATTTTGTTCAAGCGCTCGTTATTTTGGTTTTAGGTTCTATATTCGGCTTAGTTTACAACGCTCTTTCGCCAAGCGGAATCCCTCTTTTTGCCGCGCAGGACGCCACAGTTACCGGCTTCAAAATGATGACAACAGATGAAGTTATGCTCTATATGAAAGAGAAAAAGATTTCAATAATCGTCGTTGACGCAAGGTCTCCCGAAGAGTATGGTCTTGGACACATACCGGGAGCAATCAACATTCCCGATACAGATGTTGAAAACTACTACAAAAAATATCAGGATAAACTTAAGAAAGCAGAACTGATAATCGTCTATTGTTCAGGAGGCTCCTGTGGCAGTTCGGAAGAAGTGGCAAGCCAGCTTATAAAGAAAGGAATTCCCGCCTCAAAAGTGGCTGTCCACCAAGACGGTCTCCCCGGCTGGATAAAGGCAAAAAATCCGATTGAATTCGGTGATGGCAAGTGAGTGAAAAATTTGAAAAAACATTGAAGGGCATTTCAGCCCTGTCAATGTTTGGATGGGCGCTCTTTCTGATTTTGACATCAGCAGAAATCAAGTCTGCAATAGAGTACTACATTCCAAAATCATTAAAACAGCACAGCGACATCTTTTTTTGGGCAATAGTGGCGCTTTTCTTTATCATTGCGTTTTTGATTTCTTTTGTCCAAAAATGGAACATTATCGCCTCTTTTTCAATGAGGGCTGTCCTTGGAGGGACATTTATTCTTGCGGCAATCCCAAAGATTCTTGACCCGAAAGGGTTTGCTCTTGACATAACCCACTACGACTTTTTCCCAAAATTTGCGGTCAACATAATTGCGATAACGCTGCCGTGGATTGAACTTTTCATCGCTTTTTCAATAATTTTTGCAGTTGCCCAAAAAGGCGGAATCCTGCTTCTCAATCTTCTTCTCATCGCTTTCCTTGTTCTTCTCGGTCAGGCGTGGATTAGGGGGCTTGATATTGACTGCGGATGCTTTGGACACAGCGGGGCGAGAGAAGCGGTTTCAAAAGCGTTTATAAGAGACCTTTTCTTTGTAGTATGGGGGATCATCCTATATTTTTTCTCAAAGAAATGGAATTTCTCAGAAGTCAAAAACTAAACTAACCGAAAAAACTTAAGGCAATTCTTCAACCTCCCCTTTGCTTGTCATGAGAGGGCGGGGTGAGGTTTCCTTTTGCTCCCTCGCCTCACAGGAGAGGGTCGGGGTGAGGTTACAACTAAAAAATTGTCATTGCGAGGTTTCCTTCGGAGCCTACTCAAACGAAGCAATCTTCCTCAATTCCCCCCTCTCCTCTCAGGAGAGGGCAGGGTGAGGTTACCACTAAAAAACGCTGTCACTGCGAGATTAGCTTCGAAGCGATCCCACGGTTGCCGAAGCCGCGAGCGGAGCGTGGCGGAGTCTTCCTTTTGAACCCGACTTTGACAGATGAGGGTTAATTTTTGGTTTTGGTAAAGATATAAGTCTTTGAGAATGAGTTAGTTATGATTTTTGGTTTTTTATTTTTGCCGATTTTGTAGTGGCATTTTTTGTGGTATAGGGTAGATATTAACTA
>JAAZNT010000224.1 GCA_012798145.1 Thermoanaerobaculaceae bacterium
ATCCCGACGAAGTCGTTGCACTCGGCGCCGCTCTTCAGGCTGGAATTATCAAGGGAGATGTGAAAGAGATAGTTCTTCTTGACTCAATTCCTTTAAGTCTGGGTGTTTCCGCAAAAGGAAATTTATTTGTAAAATTGATTGAAAGGGGCTCTGCGATACCAACAAAAAAGAGTAGAATTTTCACGACAGTCACTGACAATCAGGAGAGCGTTGAAGTTCATGTCCTTCAAGGAGAGAGAGAAATCGCTTCTGAAAACATTTCACTCGGAAAATTTGAACTTGTAGGCATCCCGCCGGCGCCGAAAGGTCTGCCACAGATAGAGGTTACATTTGATATAAACGCAAATGGAATTGTCTCTGTCTACGCAAAAGACCTTATGACAGGAAACGAGCAGAAAATAGTTGTAAATCCATCTTCTGGTTTGAGTGAAAACGAAATTCAAAGAATCATTGAGGACGCGAAACTAAAAGAAGACGAAGACAGAAGGATAGTTGAAATTCAAAAACTGAAACTGAAACTTGAAAAACTTGTTGAAAGCATTGAAAAATCTTTTATGGAATTTGGAACGCTTCTTGAGGGAGAAACAAAGAAAAAAGCGGAAGAAGCAATCAAAAGGGCGCGAAAGGAAATTCTAAGCGATTCCGGCTCTACGCTTAATGAAATATTTTATGAATTAAGCGACATTTCTCATGTTATAACCCAAACAATAATGAACGATCCTCTTGCCCAAATGGGTATAAAATCGGGGTCGGGAGAAAGCCAGCAGAAGACACCTGAAGAAAAGACAAAGAAATGAGTAGCGAAGATTACTATGAAATTCTTGGTGTAGCAAGAGACGCTACGCAGGAGGAAATAAAATCTGCTTACAGGAAGGCGGCTCTTAAATACCATCCTGATAAAAATCCGGGCAACAAAGAAGCGGAAGAGATGTTTAAAAAAGCGTCTGAAGCATATTCTGTTTTAGGGGATCCCCAGAAAAGAGCGCAATACGACGCCTACGGCAGAGTTGGAAATTATGGGGGAGTAAACTGGGATTCTGACATATTTGATGATTTTTCAGATCTTTTAGGCAGTTTCTTCGGTTTTGGGGATTTTTTAGGAGGTCAGAGGAGAAGGGGACCGCAAAAAGGCGCCGATTTAAGATACGATATCCAGATTTCCCTTGAAGATGTTTTTTATGGAATAGAAAAAGAGATTGAACTTCCTTTGGAAGAGATTTGCGAAGAGTGCGCAGGAAGCGGTGCAAAGGATGGGAAAAAAAGCAACTGTCCAACTTGCGGGGGAAGAGGGAATATATTTTATCAGCAAGGATTTTTCTCGGTTTCAAGAACCTGTCCTCACTGCGCAGGAGAGGGCAGCATAGCAAAAGAAAAATGTTCTTCCTGTAAGGGCTCTGGAAAAATTCGCAAGACAAAAACGATTAAAGTTAAGATTCCTCGAGGAGTTGAAAACGGAAGTATGCTGAAAGTTTCAGGACAGGGAGAGATAGGAGCAAGAGGAGGAAGGAGAGGAGATTTATACATAGCGGTTTTTGTAAAAGAACATCCCCATTTCAAGAGAAATGGAAGCAATCTTTTTTGTGAAATAAATGTTTCTCTTCCGGAGGCGGTTTTAGGGGGAGAATATGAACTTATAACTCTTGAAGGAAAACCAATAAAAATTAAAATTCCTGAACACTGCCAAGATGGCAGAAGGTTAAAAATAGATGGTATGGGGCTTCCAGAAGTAAATGGAAAAAGAAAGGGTGACCTTTATGTGGATGTAAGACTTCAAACTCCGCAAAAACTTTCAAGAGAAGAAAAAGAACTTTGGCAGAAACTTTATGAAATTGAGATGAAAAAGAACGAAAAAAAAGAATCTTTCTTCAAAAAAATATTCAAGGGAGAATAAAAAATGGCGATGCGATTATGCTTTGTTTTATTTGCTTTTTTTCTCTTAACGGGATGTGCAGCTATGCTGGAGCCACCTTCTGACATTCAGAGAGCTGTTGACTATCTCAGGCAGGATGTTCAAAAACTGACAAAACAGCAGGAGGAACTTGCCAAAAAGATAGACAATCTTTCACAAACTTCTCAAAAGCAAATTGAAGCAAAAGAATCAACTCCCGTTGAAACAATTTCAGTTGAAGATGCCGGGAATCTTTCTTCAGATCCTTCTTCTTTGTACGAAAAAGCAATGAAACTTATGAAAGAAGGTAAATATGAAGATGCCGAAACTGCTTTTGCGCAATTTGTGAGGGATTTCCCACAAAGCGACCTTGCCGACAACGCTCAATACTGGATGGGGGAGTGCCTTTACAGCGAAAAGAAATATAAAGAAGCAAAAGAGACATTTGAAGGCGTTTTGGAACATTTTCCATTTGGAAATAAAGTTCCAGACGCTATGTATAAAGCGGCTCTTTGCGCGGGACAATTGGGTGACAACAAAGAAAGAGTAGAAATTTTAAAAGAAGTAAAAGAAAATTACCCATTTTCAGATGCCGCTGAAAAGGCAGAAAAACTTCTCAAAGAGATAGAATCGCAAAATAATTAATGGCATCAAAACTTTCAGAAATGTTTTCAGAAGGGAATTTTATTCCTTTAAAGGCGCACGCTTCAACAAAGAAGTTTTTTTCCGGGACTTTCAAAGGAACCAACTGCCTGCTTATTGTATTTGAACTTGGGAAGGAGGAGAGGGAGCATTTTTGCAAACTGACAAATTTCCTTCTCTCACAGGGAATATCAGTTCCGAAGATCATCTATTCACCTGATAACGAAGAACCGTTCTTAATAACAGAATTTGTAAGCGGCAGACTCCTTTCGCAGAAACCTTTTGATGAAATAATATTTGAAAAAGTGATAGAAGAAGCAAAAAAATTTTCGCTTGCCCAAATTGATTCTACAAATAACATCAAAATTTCAATTCTTGATCGCGACCGTATGAAATATGAATTAAATTTTTTCGTCCTCCATTTTTGCGAAGGCTTTTCAAATGAGACAGTTGACGATGAAACAAAAAGAGGGCTAAACATTCTTGCTGAAGAGGTTGATTCTTTCCCAAAATCATTCTGTCATAGGGATTACCACAGCGAAAACATAATTGTAAAAAAAGGGAATATTTTTGTTCTCGATTATCAGGACGCCCTGATTGCGCCAAGAACATACGATTTTGCTTCCCTTTATGTTGACGGATATTTTGATTTTCCAAAAAGGGAGAGAGAATCAATTAAGAATTATGCGCTTTCCCATTTCGGCGCTTCTGAAGAAGAATTCCTGAAAACAGCGCTTCAGCGCCTCCTAAAGGCGCTTGGGACATTTGGCTTTCAAATAGTTCATAGAAAAAAAGCAAAATACATTGCTTCAGTAATACGAAGCGCTCAATATCTTGACGAATTAATTGCTTCAAATATCGTTGAAAGCGAAAAAACGAGAAATTATTTAAAAGCCCTAAAAAACAAAATCACATCGGAATTGTGTGGTTGAGCGGTCCAAGCCCTTTCCCGATCTGGAAAGGATGCTGCATTGCTTTTGCAAGATATTGCTTTGCTTTTTCAATGCTCTCTCCCATAGACAATCCTCTTGCTATCAAAGCAAGGATTATAGATGAGAAAGTGCACCCCAGACCGAGAGTATTTTTTGTTGAAATTCTCGGCGCCTCAAAAATATGGAAATGAGAGCCGTCATACCACAAATCAAGAGCCCTAACTTCTTTGAGGTCTCCTCCTGTTATGACAACATTTTTTGCGCCCATTTGAAAAATAATTTTGGCGGCTTCTTTTGCCTTGTTCATATCTGTAATATCAATTCCGCTTAAGTCTTTCGCTTCAGCGGTGTTTGGTGTAATTGCATAAGCGAGGGGGATAAGTTTGTTCTTGAGCGCTTCAACGCCGTCGCCTTGAAGGAGTTTTTGCCCTTCGTGGTTGTAAATCACAGGATCAATCATTATCGGGCATTTAATTTTAAGAGCGACAAGAAGAGAAGAGATAATTTCAATGTTTGTTGAAGAACTTAAAAAACCAAGTTTTACACCGTGAAGAGGCATATCGGAGACGATTGCTTCAATCTGTTGCCCGACAAACTCCATAGGAATAGGGAAAACGCCTTGAATTCCTTGAGTGTTTTGCGCAATAACGCTTGTAGCAACAGGAGCGCCGTAAACCCTGAAAGTCTGGAAAGTCTTAATATCTGCGACGATTCCCGTTGCGCCGCTTGAATCAAAGTGACTTATTGTCAAAATAGTTCTGTTCATTTTCTCTCCATTACGCCATTAAAGAGCATATTGCCGCAACATTCACCATATCGTCCGCGGAGCATCCTCTTGAAAGGTCGCAATAAGGTTTAGCAAGACCTTGAACAATTGGACCAACAGCAAGAGCGCCCGCCAATCGCTCAACGAGTTTGTATCCGATGTTGCCTGCGTCAAGGTCAGGGAAAATAAGGACATTTGCTTTTCCAGCGACAGGGCTTCCTTTGCACTTTCTTTCTCCTATTGAAGGCACAAGAGCGGCGTCTGCCTGCATTTCTCCATCCACAAGAAGATTCGGCGCTTTTTCTTTAACAATCTTTGTTGCGCTTATTACTTTGTCGGCATTTGGATGTTTTGCAGAGCCCTTTGTTGAAAAAGAGAGCATAGCCACTTTTGGTTCAAGTCCTGTGACCGCCTGAAAACTCTTTGCCGATGTTATCGCTATGTCAGCAAGTTGCTCGTCTGTAGGGTCGGGAATTACAGCGCAGTCCGCAAAACAAATCATTCTTTCCTGAAGAACCATTATGAAATAACTTGAAACAGTCTGAATTCCCTGAGCCAAGCCTACTGTGTGGATAGCCGCTCTTATAACATCTCCTGTTGATGAGATGTTTCCTCCCACCACTTCCTCAACCTTGTCTGTTGCCAGCATAAGCCCTGAAAAATAAAGAGGATGTTTTACAGCCTCAGCCGATTGCTCTTCTGTCATTCCTTTTGATTTTCGCTTTTCAAATAGAATTTTTGCAAATTCTTCTTTTAGAGAGGATTTCAAAGGGTCAATCATCTCAATGTCGTCAATTTTTATATTGTTTTCTTTTGCAATCTTTGAAATAGCATCTTCGTTTCCGACAAGAATCGGGACGCCTATTTTTTCAGCGATTAAAGTTCTTGCGCAAGTTAAAGTTCTTGCGTCTTCACAATCGGGAAACGCCACTTTAAGATGCCTTTTTGACGCCTTTTCTCTTATTGATTTGACAAAATCGTTTTCAGCCATTTTCCTCTCCTTAAATTACCATTCTCTCGGCGCGTCTTTTACAACGCGAACAGTGTCTCTTGCTATCACAAGTTCTTCGTTTGTTGGGATAACCCATATATGACAACGGCTATTTTCTTTTGAAATGCGCATACATTTTCCCTTAAAAGCCTGTTTGTTCAAATTCTTGTCAAGTTCAATCCCTAAACATTCAAGGTTTTCGCAAATCATCTCCCTTGAAAGAACATCGTTTTCTCCTATTCCCCCGGTGAAAACTATCGCATCCGCGCCGCCCATTTGAGCATAACACGCTCCGATATACTTTTTCACCCTGAATGCAAACATTTTGAGAGCGAGTTGAGCCCTTTTGTTTCCTTCTTCAGCCGCCTTTTCAATATCTCTCATATCATTGCTGACGCCTGATATTCCAAGCATTCCGCTCTTTTTCTGGAGAATATTCATAATTTCGGGAAGTTCTCCAATACCTTTTCTGTAAAGATACTCAATTATTCCCGCGTCAATGTCTCCGCTCCTTGTTCCCATTATCAAACCTTCAACTGGAGTCATCCCCATACTGTTGAAAATTGAATAACCGTTTTTAATTGCTGTCATTGAAGAGCCGTTCCCGAGGTGTATAGTGATAATATTGGTGTTTTCTCGTGAAGTTCCTGTAATTTTTCTATATCTGTAAGCAACATATCTGTGCGAAGTCCCGTGAAATCCATATCTTCTTATTCTGTATTTTTCGTAAAACTCATAGGGGATTGAATAAAGATAGGACTCTTCAGGCATCGTTGAATGAAAAGCGGTGTCAAAAACGCCTACCTGGGGAACAGTAGAAGGGAAAATCTCAGAGCAAGCCGCGACGCCTTTTAAATTTGCAGGGTTGTGAAGAGGCGCAAGGTCTGAACATTCTTCCATCTTTTCTATAACCTCTGGAGTGATCAAAACAGACCTTGTAAACTTTTCCGCTCCGTGAACAAGGCGG
>JAAZNT010000225.1 GCA_012798145.1 Thermoanaerobaculaceae bacterium
CTTTCATTGCATCGTTAACTGTTCTTGCAATCTTAGTATCACGATCTACCACAGCCTCGCCATGTTTAATCTTAGAAATGCGATCAATTTCACGGGCATTAATTGCAACAGTCTGATCTGCACGCATTAAATCATCGCGTAAACCCTCATGACACTGCTCAACTTGCGATAAAAACTTTTTACGAAGCTCAAGTTCCTCAATAGCTGCCGCTCTTGCCGCATCAGAAATTTTTGTATCTTTCTTCAATCAACTCCAAAGATTTTTTTCTTGTCTCAAGGGTCTTGTTTGCCAAAGAAAGGTTCTCTTTGTCGGCTGCAAGGGCGCAGTAAATAAGGGCTGTCTGGGCTATCAACGCTGTTCTTGCGCTTCTGTAACCTTCTGCTGAAGCCAAATATCTAAGCAAAGCAGATTTTCTTAGTGAATTGATTCTTCCAAAAAGATCAAACTCCCAACCTGTAACCCCAACTCCTGCTGAATATAGTTCCTGTATGTAAGATTGGGGAAGTCCGCTAACTTCGGGGGGAATTTTTTCTTTATGTGAGCTTCCTGAAGCGTCAATTGAAGGGAAAAGCTGTGAACGCTGAATTCTGTAAAGCGCCTGAAGTTTTTCGACATTCAAAGCGGCAATTTTTAAATCCCTGTTGTTTTCAAGAGCAATGGTTATCACCTGTTTTAGTTTTTCATCTTTGAAAAAATCCTGCCATTTTATTTGGGATAAATCAATTTCCTGTTTAGTTATAGAGTCGGGATTTGCAGAGACAGGGAATTTTTCCGGAACAACCATTTCTGGTCTTTTATATTTTGGAGCAAGTGAGCATCCTAAAAGTAGTGAACAAAAAAGAATTAAAAGCGCTATTTTCTTATTCATTTGTTGTTTCCTTTTCTTCCTTCTTTGTGAAGAAACGATAAACCAAAACAAAAAAGAGAGGAATAAAATAAATCGCTATGAATGTCGCTGAAAGCATCCCTCCGACAACTCCGGTTCCTATGGATTTCATCGCTCCCGCTCCCGCTCCATGCGCAATAAACAGAGGAAAAGTCCCCATAACAAAAGCCATTTAAGTCATAATAATGGGTCTTAACCTCAGTCTTGACGCTTCAAGCGTCGCTTCTATGAGACCCTTTCCTTCTTTTTCCATCGCCTCTTTTGCGAATTGAATTATTAGAATTGCGTTTTTTGCCGTCAGCCCCAAAACCGTTAAAATTCCAATTTGAAAATAGACATCGTTGGGAAATCCCCTTGACCAGGTTACCAAAACAGAACCGAAAATTCCTAAGGGAAGAATTACAAGAACTGCTATGGGTATTGACCAGCTTTCATAAAGAGCGGCAAGACACAAAAAAATTACTATGATAGAAAAAACATACAAAGGCGCGGACATCTTTCCCGCCTGCTTTTCCTGATAGGAAAGCCCCGTCCATTCAAAACCAATTCCCTGTGGAAGTTTTTCCGCCAGTTTTTCCATCACCTTCATCGCCTGCCCGCTGCTTTTTCCTTTTGCCGCTTCGCCAAGTATGTTAAATGAAGAAAAAGCGTTATATCTTTGAAGGTTTGGAGAACCGTAAGACCATTTTCCGCTTGTGAATGCGGTGAATGGAACCATCTCTCCGTTTTTGGAGTGAACATACCATTTGCTTATGTCTTCCGGAACCATCCTTGAATTTGGCACTCCCTGAATGTAAACTCTTTTTACTCTTCCTTTTTCTATAAAATCGTTGACATAAGAGCCTCCCCAGGCGGTTGAAATTGTGTCGTTTGCTTCTGAAATGTTGACGCCAAGCGCTCCCGCTTTTTCTTCGTCAAGTTGCAGATTGTATTCCGGCTGGTCAAAAAGCCCGTTGGGTCTTACAAAAGCAAGAGTGGGCTCCTTGGAAGCCATTCCAAGAAGTTGATAAAGCGCTTCCATTAGTTTTTCGTGCCCGACGCCTCCTCTATCCTGAAGTTGAAAATCAAAACCCTTTGAAGAACCCAACTCAAGAATGGCTGGCGGGGCAAAAACAAAGACGCTTCCATCTCTTATTTTAGACAGTTCACCCATAGCCCTTTTTACAATTGCGTCAACTTTTTTGTCGGAGCCTTTTCTTAAATTCCAATCTTTGAGTTTGATGAAAGCCATCCCGTTGTTCTGGCCTCTTCCCGACATACTGAATCCTGCCACATACAAAACCGATTCAACGCTCTCTTTCTCCTTTGTGTTGAAATAAGCGGAAACCTCCTTTAGAACTTTTTCTGTTCTGTCAAGAGTGGCGCCGGGTGGGAGATTTGCCTGACAGAGAAGTATTCCCTGATCTTCATCCGGGAGATAAGATGTTGGAAGACGCAAAAATAGGAGAATGGCAACGATTAAAATCGCAAAATAAATCAGAATGTATCTATTTTTTCTTGTCAAAATCCTTAAAACTATCGCCTTATAAACATCCCTTGCTTTGTAAAAATATTCGTTAAACCAGTTGAAAAAGCGCCTCAATTTTGCAAGAATCCCCGTTTCTGCTTCGTCATATTTTTTTAAGGGCTTGAGAATTGTAGCGCAAAGAACAGGGCTTAAAATCAGGGCGACGACAACAGAAAGTAGCATTGACGAAATTATTGTCACGGAAAACTGCCTGTAAATTATTCCCGTTGAGCCCCCGAAGAAAGCCATCGGACCAAAAACTGCCGAGAGGACAAGCCCTATTCCTATCAAGGCGCTCGTAATCTGTCCCATAGATTTTCTTGCAGCTTCTTTCGGGGGAAGTCCTTCGTCGTGCATAATCCTTTCAACATTCTCCACTACAACGATGGCGTCATCAACCAACAACCCTATTGAAAGAATCAAGGCAAACATTGTTAACATATTTATTGAAAAGCCCATCAATCCTAAAACCGCAAAAGTTCCAAGCAATACTACTGGGACAGCGATTGTGGGAACAAGAGTCGCCCTGAAACTTCCCAAGAAAAGGTACATTACTAAAAAGACAAGGAAAATCGCCTCGATCAAAGTTTTTACAACTTCTTTCATTGCGGCGCTTATAAAAGGAGTTGTGTCATAAGGATAAATGACTTTCATTCCTTTGGGGAAATATTTTGAAAGTTCAGCCATCTTATCCTTCACCCTTTTTGCTGTGTCAAGAGCGTTGGCGCCTGAAGCAAGTCTGACTATCATTCCTCCGGCAGCCTTACCGTTATAGGTTACAAGAACATTGTTTTCTTCTGTGCCAAGTTCTATTTTGGCAACATCTTTAAGCCGAATTATTGAACCGTCCAAATTTATTCTTAAAGGAATTTCGCCGAATTGCTCTGGAGTTTTTAAAAGGTCTTTCACATTTACAGTAACATTCAATTGCTGACCTTGCACAACGGGACGCGAGCCAAGTTGTCCTGCAGAAACTTGAACATTATAAGTTCTTATTGCGTTTTTGACATCAATGGGTGTCAACTTGAAATTCATCAATTTTTCCGGGTAAAGCCAGATTCTCATTGCATACTGACCGCCGAAAGCAAACGCTTCGCCAACGCCTTCAACCCTTGCTATAACGCTTTGAATGTTTGTGTTTATGTAGTCGGAAATGTCAACATTGGTTACGGTGGGGTCGTCCGACACCAGTCCCACAATCATAAGTTGATTTCTTGTTGTCTTTGTGACGCTTAATCCCATCTGCTGGACAACTTCAGGCAGAAGGGGTTTGGCAAGTTCAAGTTTGTTTTGAACTTTTGACCAGGCGATGTCAGGGTCTGTTCCGGGAAGAAAACTCAGTGTGACGCTTGAATATCCTGCCGAATCGCTCGTTGAAGAAAAGTAAAGCAGATTGTCAATTCCGGTCATTTTCTCCTCAATTATTTGTGTGACAGTGTTTTCAACTGTTTTTGCAGATGCGCCGGGATAAAAAGCCGAAACTGATATAGACGGAGGGGCTATGGAAGGATATTGTGAAACGGGCAGGTTCATAACGGCAAGAAAGCCCACAAGCATTATAAGAATTGCCACGACCCAAGCAAAAACGGGTCTTTCTATAAAGAAGTTAGACATTTAAATCTCCTTCTTCTCTTCAAAAGGAACAGGATTGACAACCATTCCGTCTCTAATTGACTGAAGCCCTTCTACGATGATTTTGTCTCCTTCTTTGATTCCTTTTGTAACAAGCCAGTTTGAGCCTATTGTCCTTTCAACCTCTATAAATTGCTGTGCTGCCTTGTTTTCGCTGTCAATCAGAAGGACATACGCTCTACCGCGCGGATCTCTCAAAACTCCTCTTTGAGGAACAAGAATCGCCTTTTCAGCGATTCCTTCCTCCACTTTTATTCTTACAAACATTCCCGGAAGAAGAAGTTTGTCTTTGTTTTCAAAAACTGTTCTCAGCGTTAAAGACCCGGTGTATTCATTTACAGTGATATCGGAAAATTTGAAACTTCCCGCCTCGGGATATTCGCTTCCGTTCTCAAGAATCAATTTGACATCAACTTCATCCGCTCGTTTTATTGCACCGCTTCTAATCTTGCTTTGAAGATTAAAAAGTTCAGAACTTGATTGTGTTGCGTCAACAAAAACTTTGTCTATTTTCTGAATTGTGGTAAGAGCCATCGGCTGTCCCTGAGTTACAAGAGCACCTACGGTGACTTCCGACTTGCCTATCCTTCCGCTTATTGGC